>NZ_DAIUCK010000028.1:0-32467 GCF_036846205.1 Rhabdothermincola sp.
CTGGCGAGGTGGTGCTCGCCCACGACGGGTGGACGCTGACGGTCTGAGCCGTTCAGCCCGGGAGGAGTGCCGCCCCCCCCTCCTCGTGGAGGAGGTGCCGGGCGACGGCCCGACCCACCGCCACGGCATCCGTGCCGGCTGCCACGTGGCGCAGCACGGTGGTGCCGTCCGGCGCGGCGAGCACGCCCTCCAGGGTGATCGTCCCGGTACGGTCGTCGACGGTGGCATGGGCACCTGCCGGCAGGCCGCAGTCACCGCCGAGCTCGGCAAGGAACGCCCGCTCGGCATCGACCGCGGTGCGGGAGGCCACGTGCTCCACGGCACCCAGCAACTCGCGCAGGCTCGGGTCGTCGGAGCGGCACTCGATGGCCAGCGCACCCTGACCGACCTGGGGGACCATCACCGATGGCGAGAGGATCTCGTGGTCGATGCCGGCCAGGTCGATACCCAGCCGCACGATCGCGGCCACCGCCATCACGATGGCACCGCCGGGCGGGACCTTCTCCAGGCGGGTGGCGATGTTCCCCCGCAGCCCCTCGAACACCAGATCCGGGCGCAGCGCGGCGAGCTGGGCGCGTCGGCGAAGCGACCCGCTCGCCACCACCGCGCCGGGCGGCAGGCTCGCCAACGTGTGACCCACCAGCGCGTCACGGGGATCCGCTCGCTGGGGAACGGCTGCCAGCACCAGGCCGTCCGGAGTCGTCGACGGCAGGTCCTTGGCCGAGTGCACCGCCACGTCGGCTCGGCCATCCAGCAGGGCGGCTTGGACTTCCTTCACGAAGACCCCCTTGCCACCCATCTCCGGGATCGGGATGTCGAGCCGCCGATCGGCGGTCGTCTCCACCACCACCAGCTCGGCGTCGACCTCCATCCCGGCCGCGGTCGCGGCCCGCCGGAGCAGCCGCGCCGCGTGCTCGGCTTGCCAGCGCGCCAGGGGACTGCCCCGGGTGGCGATCCGCACGGCGCCGCCGCTCACGTGATGGCGATCCGTCCCTGCCGGTCAGAGGTCGAACAGGTCACGGACCGCCTCGGCCAGCCGCTCGCCCCGAGGAGTCCCGGCGGCTCCCCTGAGCCCGACGGTGGGCTCGTGGAGCAACTTCGCCACGAGCCCTCTGGTCAGCGCCTCGACGACCTCCCGCGCCGCGGGGTCGAGTGCCGCCAGCCGGGCCGAGAACCGCTCCAGCTCAGTCGTCCGGATGGCTTCGGCCTTGTCGTGCAGCGCGGCGATGAGCGGTGCGACCTCTCGAGCGGTGCTGAGAGCGGTGAACCGCTCGAGCTCTTCCGCGATGATGCGCTCGACCGCGGTCACCTCACGCCGCCGCTCGGCCATCCCGGCCGAAGCGAAGGCCCGCAGGTCGTCCATGTCGAGCAGGGTGACGCCTGCCAGCGCCGCTGCACCCGGATCGACGTCGCGGGGAACCGCCACGTCGACCACGAGCAACGGCCGGCCGGGGCGAGCACTCATCACGCGGGCCAGGTCCCCGTGCTCGAGCATGATCGAGCTGGCGCCCGTGCCGGTGAGCAGCAGGTCGACGCTGGCGAGGGTCTCGTTCAGCTCGGCCAGCCGAACGGCCGTGCCCCCCACCCGGGTGGCCAGCTCGAGCGCCCGCTCCCAGGTGCGGTTGGCGACGAACAGGTCACCGACACCCCGCTGCACCAAGGCGCGCACCATGCCTTCGCCCATGTCGCCCGCGCCCAGCACCAGCACCCGCCGGCCCTCGAGGGTGCCGAGCCGGTCGGCGGCCATGGCCACCGCGGCGGTCGACACGGACACGATGCTGCGCGAGATGCCGGTCTCGCTGCGGGCACGCTTGCCGACTTCCAGCGCATGCCGGAACAGCATGTTGAGCGCCGCGCCACTGGTTCCTTCGTCACGGGCCCGCTCCCAGGCCGCTCGTACCTGACCGAGGATCTCGGCCTCTCCCACCACGGCGGAATCGATCCCTGCGGCGACGGCGAACAGGTGGTGGACCGCGTCGTCGTCGTAGTGGACGTACAGGTGATCGCTGAACTGCTCGGGTGGCAGGTAGGCGACTTCGGAGAGGAAGTTGCGGATGTCGTGGTAGGCGGGGTGGAACCGCTCGGCGAGGACGTAGATCTCGGTGCGGTTACAGGTCGACAGCACGACGGCCTCGCTGACGAACTCCCTGGAGGCGACGTCGTGGAGGGCTTTGGGGAGCCGCGACTCGTCGATCGTCATGCGCTCGAGGAGATCGAGCGGGACGGTCCGGTGGTTCAGGCCGATGACGACGAGAGACACGCCTGGAGGCGCTCCTTGGCTTCGGCGAGGCGACCCTCGCGGATGAGCTCCAGCATTCCCGAGTCCAGGGCCCTTTGCCAATCGACCTCCTCGGTCGAGCGCCCCTCAGCTCGGATCCGTTCCCGCGCTTCGGCGATCAGCTCCACCAGCTCGCCGTACTCGGGCCCGATCTCGCGATCGAGCCGCCGACGCAGCCATGTTGCGACTGCTGGGCTGCTCCCAGCGGTGGACACCGCGAGCAGGAGGCGACCACGGCGCAGCCGGGCGGGAAGGGTGAACGCGCAGTGGTCAGGGTCGTCCGCGCTGTTCACCCAGACGCCGTGGGTCTCGCCGTCCAGGTACACCGCCCGGTCCACCTCGCGATCGCCGGTCGCCGTGATCACCAACCGATACCCCGCGACGTCCCCCTCCCGGTAGGGCCGTTCGTCCCACGTGACCCCCGGCAGCGCCCGGATCTCGTCACTGACCGCCGGGGCCACGACATGGACGGCCGCTCCAGCCTCCAGCAGGGCCTCCACCTTCTGCCGCGCGACCCGCCCACCGCCGACCACCAGGCATCGACGCCCGGTGAGCCGCAGGTTCACCGGGAAGAGCGGATCGTCCACCGGCATCAGCCCGGACCTGTCTCGGCGCTCGCCCGTGCCGGCCGAGGTCGGCGATCCGCGGTCGCGGCCCGCCGCTCGGATTCCCCCGCCTTGGCCGGCTTCGCTACCCTCCGACTGCCCGAGGTCCTGACGGCGCCACCACCGGCGTTCGGGGTCAGTTCGCCGCGGCGGGTCGACCCGCCGTTCCCGTGACCGGCCGCGCCGGTGCGCGTGGCGGCGTCGATCGCGGCGTGCTGACGGTAGAAGCTGAGGATCTGCAGCTCCAACGCGAGGTCGACCTTACGCAACGACGCTCCTGGTGGCACCGAGATCACGGTCGGAGCGAAGTTCAGGATGGACATCACACCGGCCTCGGCGAGCCGGTCGGCGACCTGCTGGGCCACGGAGGCAGGGGTGGCGATGATGCCGATGGCGACCTCGTGCTCGCGCACCACGTCGGGCAACTCGTCCAGATGCCGGACCCGCAGGCCAGCGACCTCCATGCCCTGCTTCGCGGGATCCGCGTCGATCAACGCCACCACCGGGAAACCACGGGCACCGAATCCGCCATAGTTGGCCAGGGCGGCCCCGAGGTTGCCGATCCCCACGATCACCACCGGCCAGTCATGCGTGAGGCCCAGCTCGCGGCTCATCTGGAACAGCAGGTACTCCACGTCGTACCCCACGCCCCGGGTGCCGTAGCTGCCCAGGTACGACAGGTCCTTGCGAACCTTCGCGGCGTTCACTCCGGCCAGCTCCGCCAGCCGCTCGGAGGAGATGGTGGTCGCCTTCTCCTCCGCGAGCTCGAGCAGGATCCGCAGGTAGACGGGCAAGCGAGCGACGGTGGCCTCCGGGATCCGTCGAGGGCCGCGCTCCATGGCCGCCGAGCGTAGTGGCCTCGTGCAACCGTTCACAAAGTCGTCGCCGGCCGTCGCACCACCGCGTTCCGGCGCCTGGGAGGCGTCCCGTAGCCTCGTCAGCATGACCCTCCACGCCGCGCTCGCCGCGGCGGCGACGCTGGTGTCGCTCGCCTTCGCCCTGTCGACGCTCGACCGCTGGATCGATCGCCGGCGGCGCCACGAGGCCGCGTGGACCGCCGCCCTGTTCATGTTCTCGATTGCCTCGGCGGCGCTGTGGTGTGGCGCGGCACTCGGCTGGAACGAGGTGAGCTTCAAGGTCTTCTACCTGTTCGGGGCCATCCTCAACGTGCCGTTTCTCGCGCTGGGCACCGTCTACCTGCTCGGCCGGCCACGCACCGGCGATCGATGGGCGCTGGTGGTCTCGCTGCTCGGCGCGTTCTGTGCGGGCTTGGTGGTGTCGGCCCCGCTCGTGGCACCCATCGAGGCGGACGCGCTGCCACGGGGAGCAGAGGTGTTCGGCGTCGGCCCCCGCATCGCGGCCGCGGTCGGCTCCGGGGCGGCCGCGATGGTCATCATCGGCGGGGCGCTCGTGAGCGCGTGGCGGCTGCTGCGCACGGGCCGCAGGTCCGCGGCGGGCGACGTCCCGCGCTCGCCGGTCCCGCCCCGCCGGCTCGCACTCGCCAACCTGCTCATCGCGGCGGGCACCCTCGTGCTGAGCGCGGGAGGGCTGCTCAACTCGGTGCTCGACGAGATGGACGCGTTCGCCGTCTCCCTCGTCGTCGGCATCGCCATCATCTTCGGCGGCTTCCTGCTGACCGCCACCCCGGCAGCCTTGACCCCGCCGCAGCCGTGGTACCCGCCCGGAGGTCAGCGGGAAGCGCCGCCGGAGACGCCAACCGGCCTCTCACCCGCCTGACCACGCGCCCGGCGTGATCGGCAGCCACCAGGGTCACCCGATCAGCGCAGGGCGCGCCGGAGGACCTTGCCGGCAAGCCCTCGAGGAAGCTCGTCCACGAACATCACCTTGCTCGGGCACTTGTACCGGGCGAGCCGCTCTGCGCACCACGCGACGATGTCGTCCTCCTCCGCGGCCTTGCCCGGTGCGAGCACCACGTAGGCCTTCACCGCCTCACCGGAATGGGGGTGGGGGACCCCGACCACGGCACAGGCCTCCACCGCAGGGTGCTCGGCCAGGACCGCTTCGACCTCCGCCGGGTAGACGTTGAAGCCCGACACGATGATGAGGTCCTTGGCCCGGTCGACGAGAAAGACGTAGCCCTCGTCGTCGACCACCCCGATGTCGCCGGTACGGAGCCAACCGTCTGCCGTCAACGCCGCAGCGGTGGCATCCGGCTCGTTCCAGTAGCCCTGGAAGACGTTCGGGCCCTGGACCCAGATCTCTCCCGTGTCACCGGCGAGCACGTCCTCGCCGTCGGCATCGACCAGCCGCACGCGCACGCCGGGCAAGGGCAACCCGATCGAGCCCCACGGCGCGTCGGTGCCGGTGGCGGAGGTGACCACGGGGGACGCCTCGGTCAGCCCATACCCCTCATCGAGGTGGAGCCCGAAGCGGTCTTCGATGAGCTGCGCGGTCTCGATGGGCAACTTGGCCGCCCCCGAGATGCCGAGCCGGACCGACTCGAACGCCCGGTGGTCCGCCGCGGGCAGGCCGGCCCACGCCGCCCACATGGTCGGTGGGCCCGTGACGATGGTGATGCCGTGCCGTTCGATCGCCTCGAGACCCGAGGCAGGGTCGAAGCGCTCGATGAGCACCACCCGTGACCCCGCATACAGGGTGAGACCGAGCATCACGTTGAGCCCGAAGATGTGGAACAGCGGCAGCACGCCGAACACGACATCGTCGGGATGCTGGCGCCGGGCCGCCAGCGCGTGCACCTGCTCGAGGTTCGACAGCAGGTTCCGGTGGCTGAGCATCGCCGCTCGAGGTGGGCCGGCGGTGCCGCTCGTGAACATCAGCACCGCCAGCTCGTCGGGATCGCGGTCGACGATCGGGGCCGGCTCAGCCTCGAGCAGCTCCTCCACCTCGACCGCGCCGGCGAGCTCGGTGCCCGAGGCCACCAGGAGGTACTCGAGGGACGGCACCGCAGAACGATCCAGCCCCTGCACCGACGCCTTGGCCGCCGGACCGGCGACGAGGGCTCGGCAGCCGGTGACCGCCAGCTCCCGTTCGAGCTCCCGCGCGGGAGCCAGCGGATTCAGCGGGACGGCGATGCATCCCGCACCGGTCACCGACAGGTATGAGACCACGAAGTACCAGTTGTTGCCGCAGGCGATCCCGACCCGATCACCCGCTTGCAGGCCCAGACCGATCAGGCCACCGCGCAGCGCCGCCACCTGGGCCCGCAGCTCGCCGTAGGTCGTGGACTTGCCTCGGCTGACCAGGGCCACGGCGGCGCCCGGATGCGGCTCGATGATCGAGGCGATGTTCACCGCCGCGCACCATACCCACGGCGGCGTCCGGGTGCAGCCGCGACCACGGACCGCGCGCCCCCGATAGCGTCCGCCCGCTCAACCCTCGGCCTCTGGATGACGACAACACCTCAGAGAGGCTCCCCGCCCCAGGGGAGAGCACGAGCGGCGACGAAGGGCCGGGCAGATGAGGATGTCAGACCAGCGGGTCCGGGGAGCGAGACATGGGAGACGGCCCGGTGCCCTCGTGCTCGCTCTGGCGGTGATCGCCAGCGTGGGCCTGTGGGCCTCGCCAGTCCACGCCCAAGGCCCCGGCGAGTGGCTCCGCATGGTGAACGACCTGCGCTCCTCGCGCGGCCTCGCCCCCCTCCGGCTCGACGCCAACCTCTCCGCACTGGCCCAACGCTGGTCGGAGAAGATGGCCGCCGACGGCGCGATCTCCCACGATCCGAACCTCGCCGGTGGGGTCACGGCGAACTGGACGAAGCTGGGCGAGAACGTCGGCACCGGCACCGACCGGCAGGGCATCTGGCAAGCCTTCCTCAACAGCCCCCCGCATCTGGCCAACCTGGTCGATCCCCAGTTCACCCACATCGGGATCGGCACCACCTTCGTGGGGGACCGGGAGTTCGTGGTCCACCGGTTCATGGCCGTGGCCGGCGGCGGGTCGCCCGGCGGTGACTCCACCACGCCGGAGGCCACCACCAGCGGCCCGGCCGGCAGCTTCGGGGCTCTCGCTCCAAGCGCATCCAACGCGAGTCCGCCGACCACTCACCCGCCGGCGGAACCCGACCCTGCCCCACCGAGCACCCCGGCCAACCCACCGCCGCCGGCAGAGCCGGGCCGGGTGGCGGCGGTACTCGAGGCGTTGCGCGACGCCACCGGGTGAGCCGAAGCGACAGCACCCCCGGTCCGCGACCACACTTGGGGCCGTGACCGCCGCTATCGAGACCGTCGAGCTCACCCGCGGCTTCGCCAGCGGTCTGGCCGTTGACCGTGTCACCTTCTCCGTCGAGCGTGGGGAGGTGCTGGCGCTGCTCGGGCCCAACGGGGCGGGAAAGACCACCACCGTCCGCCTGCTCAACGGCGTGTTGAGACCCGACCGGGGCACGGCTCGGGTCCTCGGCTTCGACGCCGCCCGAGAGGGTGAAGCGGTCCGTCGGCGCACCGGTGTCCTGACGGAGAACGCCGGTCTCGACGACCGGCTCACCACCCGGGAGAACCTGGAGTTCACCGCTCGCATCCGGGGCTTCAGTACCGCGGACGCCCGGCGCCGGGTCGACGAGCTGCTCGAGCGATTCGGCATGGCCGAGCGGGCTGGCGACCTCACCCAGGGTTTCTCGACCGGGCAACGGAAGCGGATCGCACTGGCCCGCGCGCTGCTGCACGATCCGGAGGTGCTGTTCCTCGACGAACCGACCTCGGGGCTCGACCCCGCCGGCACCCGCGACGTGATCGACCTCATCCACGAGCTCGCGAGCGAGGGGCGCACCATCGTGCTGGCGACCCACTTCCTGGGCGAGGCAGGGCGGCTCGCGCATCGCATGGCGGTCCTGCACAACGGGCGGCTGCGAGCCTTCGGCAGCCCCCAGGAGATCGCGGCGGGGATCTGGCAGGACATGGCCGCAGATCTGGACCTCGGCGGTCCCGCCCCCGAACGGACCCTCCGCGCCCTCCGAGCGATCGACGGCGTCACCCGGGCCACGGCGTCGCCCACGGGTGCCGAACTGCGCGTGACGAGTCGTGATGCGCTGGCCGCGGCGGTGGCCGCGCTGGTCGCTCACGAGGTGCAGGTGTTCGGTGCGGTCGCTCATCCGCCGACCCTCGAGGACGTCTACTTCGAGGTGGAGCGACGCATCCTCGCCGAGACCGGCGACGCATCCTTCAGCGACGGGTTCCTCCGCCGGCGCCTCCAGGACACGGAGAACCAGCGATGAGCGAGGCGGGCCACACGTCCGGGCGCGGCATGGACCGCCGGGCCATCCGTACGGTGGTGCGCAAGGACCTGACCGCAGTGCGGCGTTCGAAGCCCATCGTGCTGCCCATGATCTTCGTGCCGCTCATCCTGATCGTGGTGCTGCCGTTCGTCCTCGGCCTCATCGCCCGGTCCTCCTCATCGCAACAGGTGCAGAACGCCCTCTCGTCGAGCGTGGTGAAAGACCTCACCGGGCCGATCTCCTCGCTGCCCGAGCAGGAGCAGATGGTGGTTCTGACGCTCGGCTACCTGTTGCCACCGTTGCTGCTCGTCATCCCCCTGATGGTCTCGGCGGTGCTCGCCGCCGACGCCTTCGCCGGCGAGAAGGAACGCCGGACACTGGAGGGTCTCCTGCACCTGCCCATCAGCGACCGGGACCTGTTCGTGGCCAAGGTTCTCGGCGCCTTCATCCCGGCGGTGGCCATCACCTGGATCGGCGCGGTGCTGTACGCGCTGGTGTGCAACCTCGTGGCCTGGCCGGTCACCGGGCGCCTGTTCCTGCCGTTCACCCAGTGGACGGTGATGATCGTGTGGATCGCACCCGCGGTCGCCCTGCTGGCCCTCGGGCTGCTGGTGGTGGTGTCATCGCGGGCCAGGACCACCCAGGAAGCGAACCAGCTCGGCGGCGCGGTGATTCTGCCGTTGATCTTCCTCGGCGCGACGCAGGCCTCCGCGCTGCTGCTGCTCCCCTGGTGGGGCGTGGTGGCCGCCGGCGGCCTGATCTGGATGCTCTCGCTGGGGCTGGTGGCGTTCAACGGGACGCGCTTCACGCGCGACCGCCTTGCAACCTCCGCCTGAGACCGGCTGGGACCGGCCCGGGTCAACGAGAGCTGGTGATCTCGGACAGGTTCGATGCGGCGGCGCGCACCGTCCTGGCCAGATCCAGCGAATCGAGATCGACCGCCTGGGTGATGCCCGGGACCTCGAAGGCCATCAGGCTGACCGACGCGAGCCCTCGGCCCGAACCGATGAACACGAAGCGCACCACGCCGCCGGCCGGCACACCCCCGATGTCCATCGAGAAGCGCACGGTGGCGCCGGTGATGAAATCGACCCCGACGGCGTTCGCATCGACCCCGACGTTGTACGCGGTCACCTGCACGTCGCTGGGCTCTGAATCTCTTCGTCGGCGCCCTGCGAGAACGTGATCGATGCCCGCCCGGTCGACTCCGCTTCGACCGCGTCGCGATCGTCGACCAGCTTTCGGCAGGAGGCGACCTTGAGCAGGTCGCCGGACGCAGTGTTGGAGCTCCCCGTCGACGAGTCGACCACACCCGCGGACCACTCGCCCGGCGGCAGGTCCGAGGTTCCGATGAGCGCGCTCGTGGCGAGGTCCTCGTCGTCAGAGGTGTCGATCGTGGTCGTGGACTTCGGTGCACTCGTGGTCGGCGCGGACGTCGTGGCCGGGGCGTTGTCCTGGTCCTTCCCCGCTTCACCGCTTTCCTTGCTGGTGCACGCACTGAAGAGCAGGGCTCCGGCGAACGTGACCGCAGCCAGCTTGGTCAACCTCGACATGTTTTCCTCCCAGCGATTGCCGACGACCACCCGGCGGCGGACAGACAGCGAAGCCGCAAGTCTTGCACACCGGCGCTGGCCCTGACGGCTCCCGCGCGCACGCCACTGACCGGCGAACGGGCGACCGAGCCTGGACAGGGCCCGCGGACCGCCGATCAGCGAGCCAGCACGAACAGCTGCAGCACCGCGGCGCCGAGGATCAACAGGAGCAGGATGCCCAGGGTGATCACGGTTCCGGGTCTCACGGGCGAGCCTCCTTCCGGGCGAGGTGAACCGCGGTCGTGATCCCCGACCCCTCTCCCTCATCGCCGTCGGGGATCGGCTCCAAGCGCACTTCGGTCGACGGCCGCAGCCCGAGCTCCAGGGCCGCGGAACGGCGGTCCACGACCACCGCGACCAGCCCGTAGGAGTCGACCACGAGGCCGATCTCGCCGGCGCCCAGCTCGGCGAACGTGCGCACCCGCCGCGCGGTACGCTGCTCGCCCTCGAAGCGCAGGCGCACCCGCTCACCGTACGGCTCGATCTCGGCCGGGTCCACGTTGAGCTGCGCGTTGCCGTACCGGTCGATCCAGAGCACCTCTCCCACGAGTGCACCGCCGTCCTCATGGGTGACCGGCAGCACCCCGGGAAGCAGACTCGCCGGGTCGACCACCTCGCCGAGCTCCTCGAGCGGCACCCCGTTGCACAGGTGAGCCGCGGCGGGCGCGAAGACATCCCGTCCGGCGAAGGTCGGCCCGGGGGCCGGGAGCTGGAAATCGGGGTTGGTCAGGGCCACGGCCCGGGACGCGCCCCCGCAGAGCGCTACTGCCGGAGCCAGCACCCCGTTGTCGGGGCCGATCAGCACCGACGTGCCCTCACCGACCTCGACCGCCACCCCACGGCGGTCGGTGCCCACGCCCGGGTCCACGATGGCCAGCACCACCCCGGGACACAGGTACTGGGCGCTCCGGGCCAGGGTGAGACCCGCGGCGCGCACGTCGTAGGGGGGCACGTCATGGGTGAGGTCGATCACCGTCACCTTCGGTGCGAGCGACCGGATCACCGAATGCACCACGCCCACGAACTCGTCGACCCGCCCATAGTCGGACAGGAACGTGACCGTGTCGTACCGCAACGACATCGGGCCGACGGTAGCGGCGAGGGCCGGGCGCTGCGAACCTGCGGGCCCGACCCGGCGCAGCTCAGCCGGCTTCGGTGTAGCGCTTCGCGAGGTAGGCGTCGACGTCTTCCTCGCGAATGCGGTAGCTCTTGCCCACCCGCACCGACGCGAGGTCGCCGGCTTTGATCAAGCGGTACACGGTCATGGTGGAGACCCGCATCATCTGGGCCACCTCCGCCACCGTCAGGAAGCGCCCGCGCGACGCCGGTGACACCACCTCAGAAGGTCCCCTCGCTCCGCATGGATCGACACCCTAACCGCGCGCCCGGGGTGGCGAAAGCGGACCTGGGGGCACCCCCACACACCCCGGGCAAGACCGTGCCGGTGGGCGATCAGCCCCGTCCGAGCTGGCGCGACCGCTCGGTGGCGGCTTGCACCGCGGCGAGGAACGCCGAGCGCACCCCACCCCGCTCGAGCTCGTGCAGCCCCGCCGCCGTGGTCCCGCCCGGGGAGGTCACCGCGGCCCGCAGCACCGCCGCATGCTCGTCGGACTCCCGCAGCAGCTTGCCCGAGCCGATGATCGTCTGCACCGCGAGCACCTCGGCCACTTCTCGGGGGAGTCCCACGAGGACGCCCGCTTCGATCAGGCTCTCGGCCACCAGGAAGAGGTACGCCGGCCCCGAGCCCGACAGCCCGGTCACCGCGTCGAGCTGTTCCTCCTTGACCTGCACCACGATGCCGACAGCATCGAGGATGGACCGCGCCCAGTCGAGATCGGCCTGGCCGGCGCTCACTCCGCCTGCGATGGCGGCCGCGCCGCACCCCACCACCGCGGGCGTGTTCGGCATGGCTCGCACCACGGCCACCCCGCCCCCCAGCGCCGACTCGAGGGTGCCGGTGTCGACGCCGGCCGCGATCGACAGCACCCGCCGCACGCCGGCCAGCGCGACCTCCTTGCACGCCTCCGGCACGTCGCCCGGCTTGACCGCGATGACCGCTCCATCGGCGGCCACGGGCGCGTCGATGACGGCGACTCCGGGGAAGGCCGCGCCCAGCTCGTCGCGGCGGGCAGGGAGGCGCTCCACCACGGCCAGCTCGCCGGGTTCCGCCCATCCCGCCCGGAGCAGTCCGGCCAGGAGGGCCTCACCCATGCGGCCCCCGCCCACCAGCTGGAGTCGAATCATGGGCCGGACGTTACCGCTTGCCTGCCTTCGTACCGGTCCTCGATCCTGCCCACTCGCACCAGGAGGACCGCCACCACCATCCCGAGGGCCACCACCGCGCCGATCAGGTACGTGCCCCCCGGGCCCACCGCACCCATCGAGACTGCGGCCAGCAGCGGACCGGCGGTCTGCCCGGCGCGGGCCGCCCCCACCCACGCTGCGACCACCGCGCCCCGACTTGCTTCCGGCGCGTAGCCGGCGACGACATCCTGGACGGTCGGGATGGACATCCCCTCCCCGAGCCCGTACAGCACCGCACCAGCGAAGACCAGTCCCAGGGTGGGGGCGGCCCCGATGACCGCGAAGCCGGCCGTGAAGAGCATCGAGGCCACCAGGATCAGGGTCCGTCGCCCGAACCGTGCCCGCAGCCGGCCCAGGGCGAGCGCGGCCACGGTGGCGCCCGTCGCGGGGACCGCCAGCACGAAGCCCCTCTGGCCGGCGGCCAGCCCGAAGCGCTGCTCGAGGAGCAACGGCAGGACGGTGAGGAACAGCCCGAAGATCAGCACGAACAGGACGAAGCCGAACGAGACCGCCCCCAGCACCGCCGGCTGGCGCAACACCGCCAGCGCGTCGTGCACCTGGCGGCGCATGGGGATCGGCACCGGTGTCGGGCGCGGTGGGAGACCCCGCCACACGGCCAGCGCGGTCACCAACGCAAACCCGTACGGCACGAACGACCATCGCCAGCCGCCCGCCGCCGCCAGCAGGCCACCCACCGCCGGAAAGATCGCCACCGACACCGTCAGCACCGCCGCGTTGTAGCCGATCAAGCGCGCCCGCTCGGTGCCCTCCCAGTAGTCGCCCAGCAGCACCACGGCGAGGTTGATGAGCCCGGCCGATCCCACCCCCTGGACCAGTCGCAACCCGAGCAGGGCCCCGAACGACGGGGCGAACGCCGCCCCGACACCACCCAGACCGAACACCACCAGGCAGGGCATGAGCACCTGGCGCCGCCCGAAGCGATCGGCCAGCAGGCCGATGGCGGGGGCGATGGCGATGCCGGGCAGGGTGGCGGCCGCCACCAGCGGTCCCGCACCGGTGTCGGGGACCCCGAAGTCGTCAAGGATGTCCGGCAGGGGCGCGTTCACCAGCGTGTTGGCGAGGATGCCGGTCACGGTGATGGCGAACACCAACGCCAGCGCAGGTCGTTCGCGCCGGCGGGCGGAGGGCCCGAGGAGCTTCACACCAGTGACCGTCTTCCCCGATCGGCGCCGGTGGGGGGGGTGCTCCCCGGGCCCGCCGACCACCCTAACCGGGGTGGACATGAAACACAAGACAAATGATGGATAGTGAATGAAACTCATCGAAGTCGGGAGGCGAAACCGATCCGCAGAGCGGGACGGAAGCACTGCTCGACGTACGCATAGACCGAGCCGAGGATCCGATCGAGCTCCCCCTCGTCCACGGCGTGGATCGGGAGCTGGCCCACGAGGAACACCGCATCCTCGTCACCGATGACGAACGCCATGCCGTTGAAGCCCGCGTTGCGACGCAGGAGGTGCTCGTAGAACCGGGCGTGGTTCTCCTCAGGCGCAGGCATGACGTAGGTCTCGTAGTGCAGGCTCCGCTGCCGCAGCGTGTACCAGACCGTGTAGACGTCCTTCTCCTCTCCGTGGATCCGCACGAACCAGCGACGGTCGCCGACGAGTGGATCGACCTGCTTCTCGACGGCCACCACCACCGGGTTGTCAGCGAGCTGGTCGGCCAGCCATCCGTCGATGAGCTCCTCGACCCGTTCCCGCTCCTCCCGGGTCGCGATCTCGTCAGCCATGTAGACCTCCGGCCCGTCGGGGACGACCTCTCCCGGGCACCCGTGCGTGGATCACGAGCAGGTCACGAGCGATCGGGCGGCGAGATCCGCGTAGAGGCGGCGCAGCCGGGCAGCGGTGGTCGACCACGTGTACCGGCTGGCCCTCGCGACGGCTGACCTCGACAGCCCTTCGGCCAGCTCGTGATCGGCGATGATCTCGCTCACGTAGCCGGCGAAGGCCTGCGGGTCGCGCTCGTCGACGAGAAACCCGGTGCGGCCATGCTGGACCAGCGTGGTGAGCCCGCCGACGTTGGCGGCCACGACCGGGGTGCCGCACGCGGCAGCCTCCAGGGCCACCAACCCGAAGGACTCCGATCGGCTCGGCACGACGCACACGTCAGCGCTGCGGTAGTAGGTGGACAACAGGTGATGGGGCTGCGGGGGCACGAACCGCACCCGGTCATGCAGCCCAAGCTCGCTCACCAGCGCGCGCGCCCGGCGTAGCTCGGCCTCACCGTCGATCCCGCTCGGCCCACCGACCACGACCAGCACCGCCCGGGGATCGGTCAGCGCGAGGCAGCGGATGGCGATGGTCAGCCCCTTCAGCGGCTGGATCCGGCCGACGAAGAGCAGCACCGGGTGGTCCCCCAGCCCGAGCGCCTGTCTCGCGCCACGGCGATCACCGGGCGAGAAGAAGGCGTGGTCGACACCGGGTGGCACGATCTCCACCCGCTCCCGCGGCGCGCCGTACAGCTCGACGAGCTGTTCAAGCTCCGTCTCGCACGACGCGAGCAGTGCATCGGAGCAGGACACGACCTCGGTCTCGGCCTCGATTCGCCTGGCCGGCTCCGGGTCGCCCGTCTCGGCCTTCACTCTGGCGAGCGTGTGGAAGGTCGAGACCAGTGGGAGCGAGAGCTCGTGCTTGAGCCGGTGGCCCGCCACCCCCGACAGCCAGTAGTTGGCATGGATGGCGTCGGTGTCACCACCCCGGCGGAGGTGCCACCCCACGGCGTCGGCGAACTCATCGGTCACCTCCGGGAGCTGTTCCTTGCTCAGGTCGTGCGGTCCTGCCTCGACGTGGATCACTCGGAATCCGGCCTCCACCTCGATGACCTCGGGAAGGTCGTCGCGCCACCGGCGCACGTAGACCGTGGAGTGGACGCCCGCTTGGGCCAGCGCGCCGACCAGCTCGCGGACATAGACGTTCATGCCCCCGCTGTCGCCGATGCCGGGCTGCACGAGCGGGGAGGTGTGGAGGGAGAGGACGGCCAGGTTGCGCATGCGGATCAGCTGGCAACGCGGTCGCCGGGTTCGGATTCGGCCCGGAAGGTCTCGTAGATGTGGACGAGGGTCTTCTTCTGGGTCTCGGTCAGCCCCGGGTCACGGCGGATCTCCCCCACCACGTCGACCGAACCGTCGCGCTGATCGAGGATGCCGGCTCGCACGTAGAGGGTCTCCGCGGAGATCTCGAGGGCGTGGGCGATCTGCTGCAGGATCTCCGCGGAAGGCTTGCGAAGCCCGCGCTCGATCTGGCTGAGGTAGGGGTTCGACACCCCCGCGAGCTGCGAGAGCTTTCGTAACGAGAGCTGGCCCACCCGGCGCTGCTCACGGATGAACGCACCGAGATCGCTCCACCGCTGCTCCAGCTCGTTCACGTCCCCAAAGGTTAGGGCCGGGTCACTCCAGCAGCGACTCCACGGACGCCTCACCCGTCCGGTACCGGCGAGTCAGCTCCGCCTGCAGGGCGTCGATGCGTTCGTGGAAGGCCCGCCGACGGTTGGACACCCGCCGCTCGATGTCGGCGAGCGCACCCTCGAGGGCCCGCAGCTGGTCGTCGGGCATCGAGGTCACCGCGGCGAGCCGGCCGTCGCTCAGCAGGGCGTCCAGCTCCGCGGCGAGCTGCGGATCGACGATGGTCGGCTCCAGGGTCTGCGGCAACCGCCCGACGCCTTCCGCTCGGGTCCCGTCCGCGAGGAGATCGGGTAGCTCCTGTACCAATGTCGACAGGTCCGCGGGCTCAGGCTGGCCCGCCTCCCGCCGGGCGCGCTCGCGGCTCACGATGTCAAGCGGTCCTTGCACCATGCGTCGCAGGTAGGAGAGGCCCGTCTCCACCTCGATGCAGGCCGCCCGGCTGGCGCGGACCCGCTCGATCGGTTGGTGCTCGAGATCTGCGAGCACATCGGGGGCCAGCAGGTCCTCGGCATCGGGCGTCACGGCCAGAGCGTACCCCGACCACCTCGACCAGGTCCCCGCCAGCGGGCTCCGACACCCCGACGCTCAGAGGAGATACTGCCAGAGCATCCAGGCCCAGATCGGCGTCACGAACAGGTAGGAATCGAGCCGGCGCAGCGCGGGAACCCGGGCGTCGGCGGACGGCGCCAGCACCGGCGCCAGGAACCGCCCGAGGGGGGCGAGCACCGCGACGAACCCTCCGAACACCCAGGCCGAGCCGCTCTCGAAGGGCGGCAGCTCGAACACCGCCACCGCGAAGGTGAGCACCAGGACGGCGGCGATGCCGGCGACCGGCCCTTCCACCGGGCTCGCGGCACCGGTGCCGACGAGGTAGTCACCGGTCTCGAACGCCGATACGAGCACCACCAGCGTGACGAGCGCCGCTGCGTCCGTACGGGCGAGGAACACCGCCGACGCGGCCGTCAGGGCGACGAAGAAACCGCATCGCAGCGTGTAGCCCGCGACGGCAACCGGATGCAGGCGGCGGCGGGGCTGCACGGCGGCGGCCAACACAGCCGCCGCGGCGAACACCAGCGCAACCACCCCGGCCAGACCGATGCCCAGCGTGGCCGCTACCGGCATCGCCAGCGCACCGGCTCCCGCCACGAGGCGGCTCGGCCGCCGACGGGCCCGCCGCCAGGCGGCGGCGGTCTGCAGCGCGGCGGCGAACGCCACGATCCCGAAGAGCAGGGCCACCGCGACCGAGCCCACGACCGCGGCCGCCACCGCCAGCACGAACCAGAGGATCCCCATCCGTACCCGTGGACCCTCCAGGTCGTAGCCACTGACCAGGCGGTCCACCCAGGCGAACGAGACGAAGTCGTCCGCGGGGCCCGCCCCGGTCGGTCGTGCCGGTTTCCTCACGCCTCGCCGACCGCGCCACCGGACACGGGAGGCAGGACCGCGATCTCATCGCCGTCGCCGACCTCGGCATCCCGGGTGACCGGCTCACCGTTGCACCACACCCGGCAGCCCGCCAGGACCTCGGCGAACACGCGCCCGTACCGGGCTGCCGCCGCATCGAGCACCTCGCCGACCGTAGCCCCCGGAACGGTGTCGCGGGCCGTACCGGCTGCCTCTCTCGCCGAGGCGAACAGGCGGAGCGTCGCCATGGGCCCGAAGCGTAGTGCCGGCTCGCTCCTCGCCCGCCCGGGTGCGGGCGGCCGAAGCGTGCGCGGCGAGCCACTACGGTGGCCCGCCGTATGACCCGGATGCTGCTCGTCCGCCACGGCCAATCGGAATGGAACGCCCAAGGCCGGTGGCAGGGCCGGGCCGATCCACCCCTGTCCGAGCTGGGACGCCGCCAGGCACGCCACGCCGCCGCTCGCCTGGGGCGCGTCGATGCCATCGTGGCCTCGCCACTACGGCGTGCCTTCGACACGGCCCGCATCATGGCCGAGCAGCTCGGTGTGGGCCCGGTGATCCCTGACGCCGACCTGGTCGAGCGGGACGCGGGTGAGTGGTCCGGGCTGACCCGAGCCGAGATCGAAGCCCGGTGGCCGGGCTGGATCGAGGCCGGTCGGCGACCCGAGGGCTACGAGCACGACGATTCGGTGATCGAGCGGGTGACCCGGGCGCTGGAACGCATCGAGCGCCGGCACCGGGGGGCCGACGTGGTGATCGTGTGCCACGGCGGGATCATCTACGCCCTCGAGGGCTACCACGGCGACCCTGCCGGGCGGATCCCGAACCTCGGCGCCCGGTGGGTGACCCACCACGGTGGGCACCTTGAGCTCGGTGACCGGCTGCTACTGGCCAGTGAGGACGAGCTCACCGTCCCGTCGGTGCTGTGACCCGGGCACCCGTCCCACCGCGCTAGCCGTACCAGCCGGCCACATCCGCGATCACCTGCACCGAGCCCCGGTTGTTGAACACGCTCACCTTGCCGGTGCCGAGCTTCGCGGTCACCGCGTTGGGAATGGTCCAACCCGGCCTCCAGTTCGAGCTTGACACCGTCGGGCGGGGCTGGCCCTTCGGCCACACCGACAGGAACGAGCTGTCGGTGGTCTCGGTCACGGTCACGTTCATGAGGACCGCGGTGGCCAGCGACGGAACCGCGGCCGTCCCGCCGGTCACGGTGACGTCCCGAGTGGTCCCGGCGCGCCAGGGCGAGGAATACGGCCCCACCTGTGAGGTCGGCCGCGAGTCCAGGATGCGGCTGGGGTCGACGGGGTAGAAGGTCCATCCCGTCCCCCGGCGGAAGTAGCCGACGACGTCGACGATCACGTGCACGCTGCCGCGGTTGTTGAAAACACTCACCATCCCGCCGGCACCGACCTTGACCGTCACCGCGTTCGGGACGGTCCAGCCCGCCTGCCAGTTCAGGCTCGACACCGTCGGGCGGGCCTGGCCCTTCGGCCACACCGACAGGAACGAGCTGTCGGAGGTCTCGGTGACCGTCACGTTCAACACCACCGCGGTCGCGGTCGATGGGACACCACCCACACCCGTCACCTGCACGTCACGGGTGGTCCCGGCGCCCCACGGCGAGGAGTAGGGCCCCACCTTGGACCCCGCACGGGAATCGAGGATCCGTGCCGGATCCAGCGGGGTGAACCCCGCACCACCGGTCGGGTCGTAGAAACCGACCACGTCGATGATCACGTGCACGCTGCCGCGGTTGTTGAACACGCTCACCATCCCGCCGGTACCCACCTTGACCGTCACCGCGTTCGGGACGGTCCAGCCCGCCTGCCAGTTCAGGCTCGACACCGTCGGGCGGGCCTGGCCCTTCGGCCACACCGACAGGAACGAGCTGTCGGAGGTCTCGGTGACCGTCACGTTCAACACCACCGCGGTCGCGGTCGATGGGACACCACCCACACCCGTCACCTGCACGTCACGGGTGGTCCCGGCGCCCCACGGCGAGGAGTAGGGCCCCACCTTGGACCCCGCACGGGAATCGAGGATCCGGACGGGGTCGAGCGAGGTGAACCGGGATGCACCCTCGGGAGCGACGCCGAGATCACGGATGTAGGTGGCCGTGTCGTCTCCCGTGGTGCCCCCGCGCAGCTTGCTCGCGTAGGACTCGAACGCGATGTACCGGCCGTCGGCAGAGATACGGGGGCCGTCGTCGTAGAAGGGGTCCTCGGAATCGCCGTCCGTCTCACCGCCGTTCGCCAGGAGCGACGCCCGCTCGGTCGATGCGAACACCCGGTCACGGACGAACACGTCGAGCGATTCATTGCTGTCATCGGGAACGATGTCCTCGGCATCACTGGTGAAGGTGATGAACCGGCCGTTCGCGGAGATGGCGGGCAGGTACGAGTCGCCGCCGGGAACGGTGTCGTCGGTGGTGACCGACACCAGCTCGGTGCGACCGAGCTGCCGATCGCGCACGAACACGTCGTTGTTGACACCCACGTCTCGGGGATCGAGGTTGGTCGAGTCCGAGTCGAACGCCACGAACCGGCCGTCGGCAGAGATCGCCGCGTTCTGCGCATCGCCATTGGCACTCACCCCGGCCGTGTTGACCGACACCAGAGCGGTGGTGCCCAGGAGGCGATCCCGGACGTAGATGCCGCTGGTGTTGAACGGTGAATCGCCGCCCAGGTTGTTCGCCACGGACTCGAACGCCACGAATCGGCCGTCCGCGGAGATCGACGGGTTGTCTGAAGGGCCGTCGCCCGGAGCCCCGCTCGGGGCCGCCGAGATGCGATCCAGCGAGCCGGTGGCGCGGTCGAGGACGTAGACCTGCCTGGTGGTCGTCCCGCCGGGCCAGAGGTTGGTGGCGTCGGAGGCGAAGGCCACGAACCGACCGTCTGCCGAGAGGCTGCCCACCAGGGAGTTGCCATCAGCCTGCTCCCCGTTCGCCCCGACCGAGACCCGCTCGACGGTGCCGGTCGCTCGGGTGAACACGAACAGGTCCCAGCGAAGATTCGTGTCTCCAGCGACCAGGTTGGTGGCGTAGGAACGGAACAGCACGACCCCCCCGTCGGCGCTGATCGACACCGGGATCGACGCAGCGTTCCCCGGCAGACCACCCAGACCGCGGGACACGTGCACGATGGGGGTGGCGGCCGACCCGAGGCCGGGGCCGCGCAGGTAGACCTGGGTCGGCACGCCGGGCACACCAGCCAACACGCTCGGCGAGGTGGAGGAGAACGCCAGGTATCGCCCGTCTCCCGAGAGCTGCCCGGCCCACGCGCTCACGATCGTCCCGTTGGTGGTGGTCGAGCCCCGCAGGGTGGTCGCGCCCGGGTTGAGCGCTCGCGCCGGGCGAGCGATCACGGCCGGGAGCGCCGCGGCCAGCAGCGCGAGCAGGAGCAGGTGGGCGAAGGAGCGGGCGGCTCGAGTCGTCATGGACGAGGGGTGAGGGCAGGGGTTCGGCTGCAATCACCGTACCAGCGAGCCCCCTGCCCGAACTGTTCACGAAGCCGCGGCTCACGACCGCGAGCTCATGAACGGTTCGGGGAGAGGAGCGGGATCCGGGGGCGGCGGCCGGTGAGCAGCACGTGGGGGTGCAGGTAGCCCCGGTCCAGACGTTCGACCTCCACCTCCAGGCCGGCCGCCCGCAGCAGCTCACCGAGCTCGGAGGAGCTGGCGAAGTCGAGTGTCGACCCGGCGGTGATCCGCAGGACCTTCGTCGCCAGCACCTCCTGGAACGCCGCCAGCCGGTGCTTCCACCTCGGTCGGGTGTCGGTCTCCTTCACCAGCAGCAGCCCGCCGGGGGCCAGCGCCGCCGCGCACCGGCGCAGCAGCTCCGCCCTCGCCTCCGGACCAAGCAGGTAGAGCACGTCGGTGATGACGATCGCGTCCCAGTCGCCGGTCGGCAACGACCCGTCCGGCGAGACCGCGAAGACGGCCGACGTGCTCGGGGGAATGCCTGCCGCCCGACGGGCCAGCTCGATCTTGTGCTCGTCGATGTCGACACCCGTGACCTCTCTGCCGGGGGCGCACGCTGCCAGGTAGAGGCTCACCAACCCGTGACCACACCCCACGTCGAGGATCCGGCCAGCCCGTGGCACGCGCCGCTCCAGCTCATCGATGGGGCAGGTGAGCCAGCGGACCTGCACGTGGAAGCGGTCGCCTGCAGGCGCATCGCGATAGCGGGCCAGCGTCGTTCGGGCGTTGGTCGAGTGCGGCCGCTTCACGGTCCGTTCACCGCACGGTCGGCTCGGGGTCGAGCTCGGCGAAGGTGCCCAGCCGGAAGCCGGCTTCGTCGATCGCGGTGCGAACAGTCCGCGAGCAGAGGGCCTCGAGCTCGTCACCCCACCGGTAGCCCCATCGATACCGTCGCAGGTCCGGGTCGTCCCGCTCGCCCGGATGGGTGGCGAGCTCGGCCGACTCGGCGCCACCGCGGGCCAGGCGGTCCACCGCGGCGACCATGCCACCGCGGTCGAGGGACCCTGCCTCGTCAAGTCCCGTCGATGCCTGCGGGTAAGCCCATCCGTGCTGGTCGCAACGGGCCTCGAGGTCCCGAGCGAGCCTCCTCACCGTCGAGCCGATCACACCGCGGGCCGAGGAGCGGGTGACCCGCACGGCGCGCACCCCGAAGCGCTCACCCAGCTCGAACAGCACGTCGCGAACGGCTGGCCAGAGGTGCACGTTCTGATGGGTGTCGAGGTGGTCGACCGTCCGGCCCGCACCGATGATGCGCTCGAGCTGGGCGGTGAACTCCCGGTGGATGTCTGCGGGGTCGACACGCCGGGCCGCGAGCAGCGGGAGGAACTGCCTCCACGACGGCCGCAGGCGACCCCGCGCGTCGACCAGCGTCGGGATCTCTCGGGCCTCCAGCAGCGGCGGGTCCTCCCCCACCGCCGCCAGGTGCGCGCCCGTACCGAGCCCGGGTGCGTCATCGAGCCATCGCACCGTCCGCTCGAAGGCCGGCCCCAGGGCCAGCACCGACGTCGAGGTGACCACTCCGTCCCGGTGTGATCGGAGGATGGCCCGGGACACGCCTTCGGTGAGTCCGAAGTCGTCGGCGTTCACGATGAGCAGCCGGCTCATGGTTCGGGGGACAGGTCGCGCTGCTCCAGCAGGCTGGTGGGGAGGGGTTCGAGCGATCTCAGCTCACCGCGCAGCTCCCACATCTCGCGCAGGATCTGGAGGATGACCGCGTTCGACGACAGCGTCGAGATGCCCCTCGTGCGGGGGAAGTAGTCGACCCCGAACTGAACGATGTGGAAACCAAGCCGGTGGGCCCGAGCGAGCAGCTCGACGTCGATGAACGACCCTTCGCTCTTGAGCTCGATGTGGTCGAGCACCCGGCGACGCAGCAGCTTGAACGCGAAGTTCATGTCGCGCAACCGCAGGCCGAACGCCAGCTGCACCAGGTGGTTGTAGACGTAGGAGTATACGAGCCGGCGGGGTCCTTCCCCGGTGCGGTCGAACCGGTACGCGCTCACGATGTCGGCCTCGTAGATGCGTAGTAGCCGGACCGCCTTCGTGGTCTCCGCCAGGTCGAACGGCAGATCGGCGTCGGTGTAGAGGACCAGCTCACCGGTGGCGTTCGCGAACCCGGTCTTCAGAGAGCCGCCGAGCTTGCGATTCCGTTCGTGATGGATGACGCGCACCTGCTCGTGCTCGGCCGCCAGCTTGTCCGCGATCACCGGGGTGTTGTCCGTGGACGCGTCGTCGATCACCAGGATGTCGAAGCTGCCGATCTCGCCGCTCGTGACGAGCCGGTCGCCCGCGTCGAACGCTGCTGCCACGGCGCGCTCGATCGTGGCCTCTTCGTTCCACGCCGGGAAGAAGATGGTGAGGCTCTCGAAGTGCGGGCGCCGGGTGGATGAGGCCATCTCAGGCAACGTAGTACCCGCGCGCATAAGCAGACGCCAGCAACGTGAGCAGCATCCCGCTGACGATGAAGGTGGCCAGCCGCAGCCTCGGCCGAGGCTCGAGAAGGATGGCCAGCACCGCGAAGCACGGGAACGCCGCCAGGAGGTACCGGCCGACACCCTGGAAGTCTTTGGTGCCGAGGAGAGGCACCACCAGCAGCGTGATCGCATAGGCCGCGTAGCCCCAACCGAGCCGCTTCCAGACGACGACCGTGAGCGCCAGGAACCCGAGCAGCAAGGTGGCCTGCAGGATCAGCCCGAGGGTGTAGGCGGACTCGGTCCAGGGCGCCGGGTGGTGGGTGGTGGAGCCGGTCAACGAGTCGCTCAACCAGAACGGCAGGTGCTTGAGCCGCTGGAGGAAGGTGACCTTGAACCACGTGTGAGGGCCGGAGCCCTGGTCCCAGCCTGCGGCGCGCTGGATCTTCACCCACAGCAGCGGGTCGCCGAAGCGGCTCCACAGGTAGCCCGACCAGGCCACCAGGCCGGTGACCGAGAGCAGTACCCCCGCGTCCGCGGGCTTCAGGGCCCGGGGGTTCCGTAAGGCGCCCCGCCTTTCGACCAGCACGGCGACCAGACCGACCATGACGGCGAGGGCCACCGGCCGGGCCGCGGTGGCAACCGCGCCGGCGATCCCGGCCAGCACGGGATGCCCCCGCTCCAGCAGCACGAACGCCGCCAGCACCGCCACCAGGAACAGCGCGTCGGCGTACACCGCGCCGAACAGGTACCACCCGTAGGGGAACAGCACGAGCAGGAGCACGGTGGTGCGGGCTGCCGAGGGCCCGAGCCGGTCGAGGGTCCACCGGTAGACCAGCACGGTCGCGACCAGGCCGCAGACGAACGTGATCACGATCCCGGCCAGGATCTCGTCGCCAAGTACCCGTCCCACGGC
This sequence comes from Rhabdothermincola sp., assembly GCF_036846205.1. Lineage (NCBI taxonomy): Bacteria > Bacillati > Actinomycetota > Acidimicrobiia > Acidimicrobiales > Iamiaceae > Rhabdothermincola > Rhabdothermincola sp. Next base: position 23,600 of record NZ_DAIUCK010000028.1, read on the forward strand.
CCGCATCGACAGCGGGTAGGCCGGGAAGAACGCCACCGGCGACTGCTGATCGGGACCCAGCGAGTAGTAGCCGCTGCGAGCGATGAGGTCGTACCAGCCCCCGTCGAAGCGGAACCAACCCCCGAGCAGCCACGACCCCCTGAACGGCACCGGTGCCACCGGGTAGCCGGGGTGACGCTCCAACCAGTGGTCGGAGACCCACACCACCAACGCCAGCCAGCAGGCGACCGCGAGGAAGGCGACGACCGGGAAGCGAACGCGTTGCCAGGTCCCGCTCTGACCCTCCATGCGGCCGCCCAGGCTACGGCTGCCGGTCAGGGTTGGAACGGACCCTTGCCCATCTGCTCGCGCACGGTGACGACGGGCGGGTTGGTGAGCGTGCGCCGTTGCCAGTTTGCCCCGTCGACCACGAGGGTGTGACCGGAGATGAACCGTGCGTACGGTGAGGCGAGGAACGTGGCGGCCCAGCCGAGCTCCCGCACCCGACCGACACGCATCGCCGGCTGGCAGGCGTCCTTCTCGCTGGTGCGGTCGAGGTTGCCCTTGATGTCGGCGGTCATGTCGTCATGGGGGAAGAGCCCGGGCACGAGGCCGTTGACCTGGATGCCGTAGGGGCCCCACTCGACGGCGAGGGTCTCGACCATGTTCTTCACCCCTGCCTTCGCCGCGGCCGAGTGCGCGAAGCCGGGCCCGCCGGTCCACGCGTACGAAGCACCCACGTTGATGATCGAGCCCGGGGTCCCCTCCGCCAGATGGCGCCTCGCGAACTCGCGAGCGCAGAAGAACGTGCCGTTGAGGGTGATGTCCACAACGGTGCGCCAGGCGTTGGGGCTCATGTCCTCGGCCGGCACCGGGAAGTTCGCCGCCGCGTTGTTGACCAGCACCTGCGGCAGGCCCAGCACGCGCTCGATGTCGTCGAAAGCCGCCGAGATCGCCTCGGGGTCGCGGATGTCGCAGGCCACGGCATGGACCCGACCACCCAACCCCGCGATGGCCTTGACCCCGGCATCGAGATGCTCGGGCTTGCGGCTGGCGATGGCGATGTCCGCGCCGAGCCGGGCGAACTCCGTGGCGATCGCCTTGCCCAGACCGGTCCCCCCACCCGTGACGAGCACGACGTGTCCGTCGAAGGTGCCAGGTGGGAGCGCCGAGGCACCCGATGGTGGCGGTTCAGGTAGACCCATGTCGACTCCTTGCGGTTCGAAGGACCGGTGCGCGGCTCAGCCGCGGACGTAGCGGGGCTCGCGACCTTCGGCCTTCGATGCCTTGAACTCGGCGAAGTCGGCGGAGGTCGAGACCACCGTCTGGGCGAGCAGCTCCTCTTCCATCGAGGCGAGCACCTCGGGGTTGGCGAGGTTGGCGATGACCCGGCGGGCCAACTTGACCGTGAGCGGCGGAGCAGCCGCGATGACGGCGGCCATCTCACGCACCACCTCATCGAGGCTGTCGAGCGGGACGACGCGGCTGACCACGCCGTGGTGGAGGGCCTCCTCTGCGGTCAGCACCCGCCCGGTGAAGACCAGGTCGCTCACCAGCCCGTGACCGGCTATCTGGTACAGCCGAGCCACCCCACCGGTGTCCGGAATCACGCCGTGGGTGACCTCCGGCAACCTGAAGCGGCTGCCCTCGGCCGCGACCCGGATGTCGCAGAGCAACGCCCGCTGGAACGATCCTCCGATCGTCCAACCCTTGCAGGCCACGATGACGGGCACGTCGAGCGCGAGGACGGTCTGGATCCCGCGGTGACCTCGCTGCATGAGCTGGTGGTGGGTGAGCTGGGTGCGGTTCGTGCCGATCGCGGCCACGTCCCGGCCTGACGAGAAGCTCTGACCTTCCCCTCGCCAGATCACCGCGCGCACCTCTGGGTGGTTCCTCACCTCTTCGAACGCGGCGAACAGCTGGACGTCCATCTCGTCGTCGAAGGCGTTGTGCTTGTCGGGATTGTCGTTGGTGATCACCGCCACGTGACCGTCGATCTCGAGATGCACACGCCCGCTCATCGGCCCTCCCGCTCGCTTGAACGACGGTTCACCCTACCTAACGGAGATTCGGCTGTTCAGGGTGCCGGCAGACGCTGGTGGATCGACACCGCGTAGTCCCCGCCGTCGGCGAAGGGCTCCCGGTCCCAGGTCCCGTACCGCTCGACGAGCACCAGCCCGGCCGCTCCGCAGTGCTCGTCGTAGTCGGCCAAGGTGTAGCCGCGTCCCAGCTGGAACCCGGCCACCATCCACCCCCCGTCGCGGACGTGGCGGGCACAGCCGGCCACCAGCGAGGCTTCGGTTCCCGGAGCGGTGAACAGTGGCACGTTGCCGGCCAGCACGACCACGTCGAAGGCCCGGCTCAGCTCCAGCGATGCCAGATCCGCCAGGACCCACTCGATCTCCGGGGCTCGCTCCCGGGCGACCGCGAGCATCGACGGGTCGCGATCGGCACCTACCACCTCCACCCCGCGGCGGTGCAGCTCGATCGCCACCCGGCCGGTACCGCACCCGGCGTCGAGCACCGACCGGGGCCGGTACGAGGCCACGAAGTTGGCTTCGCCGTGGATGTCGACCCCCTGTGCCTGGAGCTGATCGAAGCGCGCCTGGTAGCGGGCACCGTCGAATCCACCGCCGAAGGCCAGCGGGGATCGGGGCCCACGGCTCGGTGATGCGGGTCCCGACTCGGCCGGCATGCCGGACACGATAGGTCCCGACCGGTCAGCCGGATCGGCTGATCGCGGCCCCCTGGTCGGCGGGTTCACGGAGCTCGCGGCGGGCGGTCTCCTCCCAGACCGACCACTCCGGCTCAGCGAGTCGCAGATCGTCGGGCCATCCCTCGATCACCGTGGCGGCCCAATCGGCCCACGCGGCCACCATGTCGACGAAGTCGACCATGAAGCGGCCCATCAGGGTGAGAACCGCGGCCCGCTCGGGAAACGGTCCCTGGCCCGCCAGGTAGCTCCGTGCCACCGCCACGTTCTCCGCGTTCCGCCGCTCGGCCCAGGCTCGGATGCTCCGAACGGCGGCCAAGGCGGTCTGCTTGCTGCCCTGGTCCGCGAAGAAGACCTTGAGTCCCTGCTCGAACTCCATCACCGGTCCCTCGCCCGGCGTGCCGAGCCACCGCCGGAGCGCTCGGCGGCCGGCAGGGGTGATCGTGTAGACGGTACGCGGGCGGCGGCCGACCAACTCCTCGGTCGCGGTGGCCAGACCGCGAGCCACCAGTCGCTTGGGCTCGTTGAAGAGGTTGCTGCGGGCCCGGGGCCAGAGTCGCCCCAGGCTGCGATCCATGTGCTTCGCCAGCTCGTAGGTCGTCCACGACCGGATCGCCAGCATGCCCAGCAGGGCGTAGCTCGTCGTGGACAGCTCGTCGGCACCTCTTGCCATATAGTCCTCCTTGGACCATAAAATAGTCCTAACTGGATCATAACCCCGGGGAGGGGAGGAACCATGGACGATCGCCGGCACATCGCGGTGGCTCCGTCCAACACCGCGCAGGCGAAGGCATGGGATGGCGACGAAGGGGCGTTCTGGGCCCGCCAGGCCGACCGGTTCGACCGGGCCGTCGCGGGCTACCGCCAGCCGTTCCTGGAAGCGGCCGGCATCGGCTCCGCCGACCGCGTCCTCGACGTGGGCTGCGGATGCGGGGAGACCACACTCGACGCCGCTCACCTGGCTGACGGTGGGACCGCGCTCGGCGTGGACCTCTCCTCGGCGATGCTCGAGGTGGCTCGCCGGCGAGCGAGCGACCAGGGCATCGCGAACGCGTCCTTCGAGCAGGCCGACGCGCAGGTGTATGCCTTCGAACTGGCATCGTTTGACCTCGCGATCAGCCGGACCGGCGCCATGTTCTTCGGTGAGCCGGTCGCCGCGTTCACCAACATCGGGACCGCACTGCGCCCCGGTGGCCGGCTGACCCTGCTGGCCTGGCAACCGCTCACGGGCAACGAATGGATCCGGGAGTTCTCCGGCGCGCTCGCTGCCGGACGCGACATGCCTCCGCCGCCCCCAGATGCTCCCGGCCCCTTCGCGCTCTCCGACCCGCAGCGAGTGGAGCACATCCTCGGCGCCGCCGGTTTCGACGAGATCCGGCTCGACCCGGTCGAGGCGCCGATGTGGTTCGGCGACACCGCCGACGACGCGTGCGAGTTCGTGCTCGGCGTGTCGGGCTGGATGCTCGAGGGGTTGGACGACGAGAGCCGGTCCCGGGCGCTCGGCGCACTCCGATCCAGCATTGAATCCCACACGGGATCGACCGGGGTGCTCTACGCGTCAGCCGCCTGGCTGATCCGAGCTCGCAAGGGCTGAGCCCTGCCGCCGCGCTGCGGCGTCCACGCGAACCTGCCGCCTCCGGGGAGCCGATATCCCGATCGTCCGTGCGGCCGTTCTGCAGCTCGTGGCTCGGGCCGGCTCGGATCCTGTGCTCGCTCCGAGGGATATCGTGCGGTCCCGGGCCGCTAGCTCATCGGGTAGAGCAGGGGACTTTTAATCCCAAGGTGCTGGGTTCGAGACCCAGGCGGCCCACCACCACGCTGCCACTCAGGACGCTCACCCGGCGTGAAGGTGAACATCTCGTGACCGGGTGCCCCGAATGGTCTAGTGCCCCCCCGGTGTGGGGATCTACGTGCGGGGCACGAACGGCCCACCACGAGCACCCGAGAGCCGAGGGGCGCGATCCATGCGGTCAGTTCTGGTCGTCTATGCACACCGTGCCCGAGCCGAAGCGCTCGGGGTCGCCATCGACGGTCAACCCGACCTGGTCTGGGCCGGCGCGCTGGAACAGTCCGAACAGGTTCCCCCCACCACCGCGGGAAACCCCCCTGACGTGGTGGTCATCGAAGGGGGGAGCGGAGGACGGCTCATGCAGACCATCCGCTCCCTGCGAGCGGCTCTCCCTGGCGTGCACATCGTCGTGATGACCGACGCTCCCGATCCGACCGCCCTGGCCGATGCGGCCGAGGCGGGCGCGGCCGCGTTCGTCTCGGATCGCGACTCGCTCAGCCACCTCCTGGGGGCCGTGCGGGCCGCGGACTCGGGCCTCCTCCTGGTGCCCACGGGAACGTTCACCGAACTGGTCCGGGTGGTCACCCGCGCCCCGCAGGTCAGCACCCATCACGGCCTCGACAACCAGCTTGGCCACCCCTCGCACCCGCTACTCACCGGATCGGTCGCCGACGTCATCGACCTTCGCTCGAGCGACCCCGCACCCCGGCCCGAGCCGACCGGCGATGACGTCGCCGATGACGGCTCGCGACCTGGTGATCGCGAGCGGCGAGCCAGCGCTGAGCTGGAGCAGGCCTACCGGCGCAGCGGGTTGACGCCTCGGGAGCGCGATGTGCTGGTGCTGCTCGGTCAAGGCTTCGACGCTCAGGGCATCGCGAGAGAGCTCTTCATGAGCGTGCACACCGCTCGAGGGCATCTCAAGAGCATCATGCTGAAGCTCGGGGTGCACAGCCAGCTCGAAGCCGTGGTGACCGCAGCTCGCATGGGTCTGCTCCCCGACTTCCCTGAACCGGCCTCTGCCCGCTGAGCGCTCCCCTGAGGGCATCTTGCGGCCCTCTCACCCACCGGGGACCGGCCGGACCAACCCCCATCTGGGGGGAGGCGTACCACCCAGGATGGGCTTACGGAGCGGCCGGGGGTCCGGTACAGACACGGGCAGGATCAGATCGCCGGAAGGACAACCGTGAGTCCTCAACGGGTTCTCGTAGCCGTCGAAGAAGAGCGCATCGCGTCGGCCATCGACCGGGCGATCGGTGAAGACACGGAGTTCGCCCCTCCGATCCATGCACGCCTCGACCCTACCGAGATGGCTGACCTGGCCCATACCGGCTTCGACGTGGCCCTGATCCAGATCGATCCCACGACCGCGGAGGGTTTCGAGGCACCGCTGCGCCTGCGGCAGGCGGTGCCAGGGGCCCGCATCGTGGTGCTCGCCAATCGCCCGGAGCTCGCGCTGCTGCGCGAGGCGCTCCGCAACCACATCAACGGGCTCGCCGAGCTGTGGACTCCTGCCAACGCCGTCCTCGCGCTCCTGCGATGCGCGCCGGACCAACTCCTGGTCGATGGCGACACCGCCCTGGCCATCGCGGACCGAGCCCGCAGCGCGTCGGTCAGCGGCACGACGACCGCGACACCACCCGCCGCTCCGCACCTCACCAAGCGCGAGCAGGAGGTCCTCGAACTGCTCGGGCGAGGCTTCGACACGTCGAACATCGCTGAACGGCTCGGGGTGAGCATCCACACCGTTCGCGGTCACGTGAAGAAGCTGATGCAGAAGCTTCGCGCCCGCACACAGCTGCAGGCGGTCCTCAACGCCTCGGAGCTGGGCATCCTGCCACGCCTCGACCGTGAGCGGGCGCACGTCGACCCAGTCGGGGGAGGTTCCTCACCCAACTAGGGGTACCCGTCCGAGAGCAACGGTTCATACCTTCAACGACGCCACGCCGACCGGCTGGCGTCCCCGTCGAGAAGCCCGGAGAGCGGTCCATGAGAATCGGCGTAGTCGGTGGTGGATATTGGGGTTCGAAGCACGTCCGGGTGCTGAGCTCCCTGGCGGCGGTCACCCAGGTCGTCCTCGTCGAGCCACGCGCGGACCGCAGAGAGAGTCTCACCGCACTCAACCCGCGCCTGCTCGCCTTCGGCGACCTCACGTCGGCGATGCCGCACGTTGACGCGCTCGTCATCGCCACCCCGCCCTCGACCCACGGGGACCTCGCCCAACGCGCTCTCGAAGCCGGCAAGCACGTGCTGGTCGAAAAGCCCCTGACCACCGACGTCAACCAGGCCCGCCGGATCGTCGAGCAGGCACACCGTTCGGACCTGGTGCTCATGGCCGGCCACACCTTCGAGTACAACGCCGCGGTCTGGAGACTCCGCGACACCATCCGTGACGGAGACCTCGGCGATGTCTACTTCGTCGACACGGCGAGGCTGAACCTCGGTCTCTACCAACCGGACGTGAACGTGGTGTGGGACCTCGCGCCGCACGACATCTCGATCATCAACCACATCCTCGGCGCCAGGCCAGATGTGGTGCAGGCCTGGGGCAACTCCCACGCCCATGCCTACCTCGAGGATGTCGCCCACCTCCGCCTCGAGTACAAGGCGATCGAGGTCGCGGCCGAGGTCCGGGTGTCATGGCTCGATCCCCGCAAGGTGCGTCGGGTCACGGTGGTCGGCAGCCGGAAGATGGCCGTCTACAACGACTTGGCCGAGGACGAGCGCATCCGCATCTACGACAAGGCCGTTCACACCTCGGGCCCGCCCCCCAACGGACACGGGACCGGATCCGGGAACGGGATCTCCTACCACTACGGCGGAGTGACGTCGCCATCATTCCCGTTCGAGGAGCCGTTGCTGGTCGAGGATCGCCACTTCGTCGGGTGCATCCAAGCCGGGGCCACGCCCGCGACCGATGGCTGGAACGGCCTTGCCGTCGTCGAGGTGCTCGTCGCGGCAGAGACGTCGTTACGGGAACGCTGCCCGGTGCATCTCGAGCGGGACGCCCTGCCGCCGATCGGTCAGGGTCGGTCGGGCCCCGTGCCCTCTGCCGATTCCCAGGTGGTGGCATGAAGCGCCAGGGAGACAACCCGCATCCGTGCCCGCCCCCGGTGTCCTTCCTGGATCTCGGGTCGATGAACGCCGCGGTGCGCGCCGAGGTGCTCGAGGTCATCGGGCACGCCATCGACCGGTCATCGTTCATCGGCGGCCCGCTGGTGGAGCGCTTCGAGGAGCAGTGGGCCCGCTACTGCGGCGTCAGCCACGCCGTCGGGGTGGCGAACGGCACCGACGCCCTGATCCTCGCGCTCCGCGGCCTCGGCATCGGCCCGGGAGACGAGGTCCTGGTCCCGACGAACACCTTCGTCGCCACCGCAGAGGCCGTGCTCGCCGCCGGTGCCACCCCGGTCTTCGTCGACGTGCGCGACGACACGCTGCTGGTCGACCTCGATGACGCCGCCACCCAGGTCGGCCCGCGCACCGCCGCAGTGATCGCCGTCCATCTCTACGGTCAACCCGCGGACATGGACGCCGTGTCGGCGTTCGCCCGGCGCCACGGGCTCGCGCTCGTAGAGGACGCAGCTCAGGCACACGGAGCCACCTGGAAGGGCCGGCCGGCCGGATCGTTCGGGCAGGCTGGGTGCTTCAGCTTCTACCCGGGCAAGAACCTCGGCGCCTTCGGCGACGCAGGTGCGATCGTGACCGATGACGACGGCCTGGCCCGGCTGGCCCGATCCTTGGGTGACCACGGCCGATCGGTGGGGTCCAAGCACCTCCACGTCGCGGTCGGGGGCAACAGCAGGCTCGACGCCCTCCAAGCTGCCGTCCTGTCGGCGAAGCTCCGGTTCCTCGACGAGTGGACCGGCCAGCGCCGGCGGGTGGCCGCACGCTACCGAGCCGGGCTCGAGGGCACGAGCGTCCTGTCGGTCACCCAGGCGCCCGGCAGTGCCAGCGCCTTCCACCTCCACGTCGTCCGCACCAGCCATCGCGACACGCTCGTCGGGTCACTGGCCCAGCGGGGGATATCCACGGGGATCCATTACCCCGTGCCCTGTCACCAGCAGCCAGCGTTCGCCGGGTACCGCACCCGTCCGCTGCCCATCGCAGAGGCAGCCGCTCGGGAGATCGTGTCGCTCCCCCTCTCCCCCAGCCTCGATGACGCCAGCGTCGATCGGGTGTGCGAGGTGATCGCCGAGGTCGTCCTGGAGCAGGGAGCGCCAGCAAGCTCCACGCGGCCCCCCATCACCGACCCTGCGGTCAACGGGCCCTCCCTCGAGAGGACCGCGTGATGAGACCCTCCCGGCTCATCACCTCCGTCCAGGATGTGCGCGACGCGAAGCACCGCCCCCCGGGCCGCCAAACGCCTGCACCGGACCGCCAGGTCGAGGAC
>NZ_DAIUCK010000029.1:0-32319 GCF_036846205.1 Rhabdothermincola sp.
CACCCCTCCCTGCTCCGAGCCCCACGCCTCGGCCAGATCAGCAGTACCGTCGGGGCTCCCGTCGTCGACCACCAGCACGTCCGCGTCGGGGACGGCCGCGCGTACGAGGTCGAGGACCTCGACGATGTTCTCGGCTTCGTTGTAGGTGGGCAGCACGACCAGCGACTTCACGCACCCAACCTTATGGCGCACCACCGCGGGTGGCGGGTCAGGCCGGCGATTCCCACGCCGGCCGGGAGCGACCCTACGATCGGGGCCGTGGACCCGGCACCGGCCGAGCGCGCTCCTCTCCCACAAAGCACCCCCGGGGCTCCCACCGCCCTGCCGTCGGTGACGGCACGGGTCGTCGCTTTCGCCGTGATCCTCCTCGCCGGTGCCGCCGGCGGGTTCATCGGCTACGCGTTCACCGACCTGCAGTGCCGGGGCGACTGCACGCTCCAGACCGGCCTCGGCGCCCTGGCCGGCGCGGCGCTGGCCGCGGGCGGGACCGCGGTGGTCACCGTGCTCACACTGCGCGCCATGGGCGAGTGGCGGACCATCCAGGCGCGCGAAGCTGCCGCGGCCGAGCAGCCCACGCCTCGCCCGCCCCGCGTGCGCTGAATCGCCCACCGGTGCCCGCGGTCAAGGCGCTGCGGCGATGGCCCGGCAGGCGCGCTCGACGCCGCGGTCGTCCACGTCGAGATGGGTCACCAACCGGACGACCCCTGGGGCGAGGAGGCCGGCCAGCACCCCCTCCCGACGAAGGTGCTCCAGCAGCGTCCGGGGGTCGTCATGGCGGAACACCACGATGTTGGTGAGCACCGCCGACGGGTCGAGGTTCGTGCGGGGCCATCGGGCGGCCACCGCCTCGGCCAACCTGCGGGCCCGCCGGTGGTCCTCGGCCAGGCGATCGATGTGACGCTCGAGGGCCACCAGGCCGGCCGCAGCGAGGACCCCGGCCTGCCGCATGGCCCCGCCCAACCGCTTGCGCTCGTCGCGCGCCGCGAGCATGGCATCCTCCTCGCCGGCGAGCAACGAACCGACGGGCGCGCCCAGCCCCTTCGAGAGGCAGCACATCACCGTCGTCGCGCAGGCGGCGTAGGTCGCGGCATCGACGCCGGTGGCGACCTCGGCGTTGAACAGCCGGGCGCCGTCGAGGTGCACGGGCACCCCGAGCGCCGCCACCTCCCGGGCAGCGCTGAGCGACCACGGACGCCCCCCGGAGGGCATGTGGGTGTTCTCGATGAAGATGGCACTGACCGTGAGCCCCGCCCCGGAGGCGTCCCGCAGCCGCTCGCGGAGGACAGGCACCGGGAGCTCGCCATGCTCGTCGTCGACGAGGTCGAGCTGGGCGGAGCTGTTGATCCCCGCCGCGCCGTGCTCGTAGAGCACCACGTGCTGGCGGCGGCCGGCCAGCACCCAGGACCCCGCCCGGCCGAGCAGCCGCAGGGCGATCTGGTTCGCCATCGTGCCTGACGGCACGAAGAGTGCCGCGGGCTTCCCGATCCGGGCCGCGAACCGCTCCTCGAGCTCACGAACGGTGGGGTCCTCCCGGTACCCGTCATCGCCCACCTCGGCAGCCGCCATCGCCCGACGCATCTCCTCCGTCGGGCGGGTGACGGTATCGGACCGGAGGTCGACCGCGTCCGGGCCCACGCGCGGGAGGTTACCGGTGGCGGGCATGATGGTCGCTGTGACCAGCACCGCCGCACCGGCAGACCTGCTCGAGGTGGCGGTGCGGCACGCCCAGCGGGCTGCCGCTTCGCTGGTCGAGGGCCTGTCCCGGCAACGGTCGATGGTCGGGCACAAGTCGTCGCCCACCGACATGGTCACTGAGATGGACCGCGAGGTGGAGCGCCAGATCGTGGAGGGCATCCTGCGGGAGCGACCCGGCGATGCCGTCCTCGGCGAGGAGGGCGCCCGTCGGGACGGCAACTCGGGGGTGCGATGGATCATCGACCCGCTCGACGGGACGACGAACTACCTCTACGGGCACCCAGGCTTCGCCGTCTCCATCGCCACTGAGGTCGGCGGTGCGGTGGTCGCCGGCGTGGTGGTCGACCCGCTGCACGGCGACGTGTTCACGGCCGTGCGCGGCGGGGGCGCTCACCGCAACGGGGAGGAGATCCGCGTGTCGGAGGAGACGGACCTCAGCCGGGCGCTGCTCGCCACCGGGTTCGGCTACGACCGGGACCGGCGGGTGCGCCAGGCGCGGGTGCTCGTCGATGTCCTGGGCCAGGTGCGCGACATCCGGCGCATGGGCGCCGCATCGGTCGACCTGTGCTCCGTGGCGTGTGGACGGGTCGATGGCTACTGGGAAGCCGGTCTGCAACCGTGGGACTTCGCCGCCGGTGCGCTGATCGCGAGCGAGGCCGGCGCGGTGGTCGGTGACCTCGCCGGTGGGCCACCGTCGACGACCTTCACCCTCGCGGCGCCTCCCGCCCTGTTCGATTCGCTGCGCGCCGTGCTCGCCGGTGCCGCTGCCGACCAGGTCTGACGAAGAATCCCGCGGGTATCTGCCCGATCCGGCTCCGAATGGCGCACAATGTTCGTCGTGGGCACGCGCATCCTGGCGGTCGAGGACGACGAGCGGATCCGCACCGCGGTCAAGATGGCCCTCGAGGACGAGGGTTGGGTGGTCGAGGAGGCCGAGAGCGGCGAAGAGGCGCTCGATTCCTTCAACCGCCATCCCTCCGACGTGGTGCTGATCGACATCATGCTGCCCGGCGTCGACGGGTTCGAGGTGTGCCGGTCCATCCGGCGCACCAGCGACGTGCCCATCGTCATGGTGACGGCGCGGGCCGACACCCATGACGTGGTCGCCGGCCTCGAGGCCGGCGCCGCCGACTACCTGACCAAGCCCTTCGCCCCGAAAGAGCTCTCGGCCCGCATCCGGGCCCTGCTCCGCCGGGTCCGCACCTCAGACCCGGGGGTCGCCCACCTCAAGTTCGGCGACCTGGAGATCATCCCCGAGGAAGGGGTGGTGCTACGCGACGGCCAGGAGGTCCACCTCACCAAGACCGAGTTCCGGCTGCTGGTCGAACTGGCATCGAGCCCTGGGCGGGTGTTCAGCCGCGAGGTCCTGCTGGAGCGGGTCTGGGGCTACGGTTACTTCGGTGACGGCAGGTTGGTCGATGTCCACATCCGCCGGCTCCGCACCAAGATCGAGGCCGATCCGGCCAACCCGCGCCACGTGGTGACGGTCCGGGGCCTCGGCTACAAGCTCCAGACCTGAGCCGGGCGCCGCCCGGCGGCGCTGGGGTCCCCCTCGAGAGGCTGAACCGTGCGACCCGCCCGCCCCAGAACCGCTCGAAACGTCACCAAGCGAGCAAAGCTGGGCCTGCGCGCCCGGCTGACACTCACCTACGGGTTGGGTGCAGCCCTGCTCTCCGCCGTGCTGTCGGTGACCACTTTCGGCCTCACCCGGGAGAACATGCTCACCCAGCGCGAGCAGGCCGCCATGTCGCAGGCCCTGCAGAACGCCAGCACGGTGTCCGACGGTCTCGAGCCCGGGGTGACCGACACCACCACGATCGAAAAGACGGTCCTCGCATCGTTGCCGAACCCCGAAGGCGGCCTGCCCGTGTTGCGCTACGACGGTCAGTGGTACTCGGGCAACGCCCTCAAGTTCTCTGACGCCTCGATCCCCCCGGCACTGGTCGAGCGGGTCGATGCCGGTCAGCCCGCCCGGATGCGAACCGAGGTCGCCGGCGCGCCCTACCTGGTGGTGGGTGTCCCCATCCGACCACTCGGCGCGCAGTACTACGAGGCTGTGCCGCTGCGCGAGATGCAGCGCACGCTCGAAGGCCTGGCCATCAGCCTGGTGGGGGCGTCCGCGCTGACCACCGTCGCCGGGGGCCTGCTCGGGCTGTGGGCCGCCCGGCGGGTGTTCCGCCCCCTCCTCGATGTCGGCCGCGCGGCCGACGCCATCGCCGGTGGGCGGCTCGACACCAGGCTCCCCACAGGGAACGATCCCGACCTCGACCGGCTGTCCAAGCCGTTCAACGAGATGGCCCAGGCCCTCCAGGACCGCATCGAGCGTGATGCCCGGTTCGCGTCAGAGGTCAGCCACGAGCTGCGATCGCCGCTCATGACGCTCGCCGCGACCGTCGAAGTGCTCGAGAACACCCGTGAGGAGATGCCCGAGCGGGCCCGCACCGCGCTCGACCTGCTCTCGGCCGATGTCGACCGCTTCCAGCAGCTCGTCGAGGACCTGCTCGAGATCAGCCGGTTCGACGTCGGTGCGGTCAAGCTCCACCTCGAGGAGGTGTTGATCGCGGAGATGGTCATCCAGGCGATCAGCGTGCTGGGCAACGGCGGGGTGCCGGTGCGCTACGACGAGGACGTGAGCGACGTGGTGGTGAGGGTCGACAAGCGGCGGTTCGGCCGGGTGCTCGCCAACCTGCTCGACAACGCCGAGAAGTACGCGGGTGGCGCCACCGCGGTGACGATCGACCGTTCGGGGAAGACGGTCCGCATCGGCGTCGAGGACGAGGGCAGCGGCGTCTCGCCGGATGAACGGGAGATCATCTTCGATCGATTCTCCCGGGGCAGCGAGAGCGGCAACCGCTCGCTCGACAGTGGCGTGGGCCTGGGCCTCGCGCTGGTGGACGAGCACGTCCGGCTCCACGGAGGTCGGGTGTGGGTGGAGGATCGACCCGACGGGCGTCCAGGCGCCCGCTTCGTGGTCGAGTTGCCCATCGTCGACGTCGGCACCGCGGAGCCGGCGCCCGCCACGATGCCGGCTGCGCAGGACGTCGACGACGCCGAGGACGTCGGAGTATCACCGTGAGCATCCCGGATCGGTACGGGCGCCGGCGGGGCTGGCCGGTTGCCGCGCTGGTGGCGGTGGGGTCGGTCCTGGCGGCCGCGGCCTGCGGCATACCGGCCGATGAGGAACCTCGGTCCATCCCGGTCGAGGCCCTGCCCGCGAACCTCTCGGAGCAGCAGGCGACCACCACCACCGTCGTCGACGAGGCGAGCGCCCAGCGCGAGACGATCTACCTCGTGCACACCGGGACCGCCCCCGGAGGGGCCGGCGAGAGCCTCGAGCCGGTGAGCATCTCGTTGCGGAACCCCGAACCGGATCAACTTCCCCGCCTGGTCATCGAGCGGCTGATCGCCACCAAGCCCGACCAGATCGGCCTGCCCGGCCTGACCAACCCGGTTCCCGCCGACACGAAGGTGCTCGACGCCCGGGTGAGCGACGGAGTGCTCGACCTGGACCTCAGTGCCAGCCTGGCCAACATCGAGAGCGCGCTCCAGCGGCTGGCGCTGGCCCAGATCGTGTTCACCGCCACCGACATCACCTCGCTGCCCATCAGCAGCGTCCGGTTCCGCATCGATGGCCAGCCCGTCGCGGTCCCCGTGGAGGTCGGCACCGCCCCGGCGGGCCAGCCCGTCTCCCGCAACGACTACCCGCGCTTCAAGGCGCAGGTCGACTCGCTGCAGGAGGCGTCGCGGTAGCCCCGGTGGCGCCTGCCGCGCCGGCGGGTGGTTCGGGCTCCAGTCCGAGGGATGCCGCCAGCGTGGACCGCCGCAGCTTCCCCGAGGCGGTGTACGGGAGCTCGTCGACCACCAGGTACTGCTTCGGGCACTTGTACGCCGCCAGCCGGGAACGGGCGAACCGGCTCAGCGCACCGGGGTCGACATCGCCGACCACCGCGGCGCACACACGTTGCCCCCATCGCTCGTCGGCCACCCCGAACACCGCGATCTGCTCGACACCCGGCGCCTGCGCCAGGACCTGCTCCACCTCGACCGGGTACACGTTGACCCCACCCGAGATGATCAGGTCGTCGCGCCGCCCGTCGAGGTAGAGATACCCGTCACGGTCGAGCCGGCCGAGGTCGCCGACCGTGAACGCGCCGCCCTTCCAGGCCAGCGCGGTGCGAGCCGGATCCCGCCAGTACTCCCACCGGGCATGGCGGGGGACCTCGCACCACACGACGCCGCCGTCGTCGATCGACAGCCGCCGGCCGGGCCGGGCACGCCCGACCGTGCCCCGCCGATCCAGCCACTCCTGGGAGGAGCAGGCGGTGAACTGCCCTTCGGTCGACCCGTAGAACTCCCACACCGTGTCGACGCCGAAGGCATCGATGGCGGCGAGCTTGAGCGGCTCGGGGCAAGGTGCGCCGGCGTGGGCCAGCAGCCGGAAACATGACAGATCAGGCACGTCACCAGCAGAGAACAGCCGCTGGAGGTGCGCGGGGACCATGAAGGTCGTGGTGGGGCGGAACCGCTCGATGGCTCGCAGCGCAGCCTCGGCTTCGAAGCGGCCGAGCACGATCAGCTCGCCCCCGGCGAGCAACGTGCCACCCCCGAACCGGATGGCCACCGAATGGTGGAACGGGGAGCACACCAGGTGCCGGTCCGACGGCTCGAAGTGCCACAGCTCGCGCTCCTCGTCCACGAGCTGGCGGGCCTCCGCTTCCTCGAGGAGCCCCGACCACACCCCTTTCGGGCGGCCGGTGGTGCCGGAGGTGTAGTGCATCGGGCGAGCGAGCGGGTGAGGGGCGAGGTCCACCGCGGGGCCTTCGAGCAGGGTCTCGAGCAGAGCATCGTCGATCACCAGCTGGGGATCGGCGTCGTCAAGCAGGGCGCGGCGCTCGTGGTCGAGGAGCGAGGGGTTGAGCACCACCGGGACGATGCCGGTGCGCAGCGCGCCGAGGATGCAGGACAGCATCGCGGCGCTCGACGGCGTGCAGACGGCCACCCGGTCGCCAGGCCGGAGCCCCCGCGCTCGGAGAGCTCCGGCGACTCGCCGCTGCTGGGCCTCCGACGCGGCCGCAGTCAGGATCTCCATGTCATGCCCCGAGCCATCTAGCCAGCGAAGAAGACCTCGGCCACGCCGTGGTACAGATCCGGGTCGACGAGCTTGAGCTCTTGCACCGCCTCCGAGATCGGCACCCGCACGATCTCCCCGCATCGGAGCGCGACCATCTGGCCGAACGCCCCGTCGTGCACCGCGTCGATCGCTGCCACCCCGAAGCGGGTGGCGAGGACCCGGTCGAACGCGGTCGGAGTCCCTCCCCGTTGCACGTGGCCCAGGATCGTGACCCGGGTCTCGAACCCCGTGCGGGCCTCGATCTCCTCGGCGACGCTGTTGGCGATGCCACCCAGGCGGACATGGCCGAACTCGTCGCGCTCACCGGAGAGCACCTGCATCGTGCCTTCCTTCGGTACCGCCCCCTCGGCCACCACGACGATCGACGCGTACCGGCCCTTGGCGTGCCGGCGGCGAAGCGCCTCGCACACCCGGTCGATGTCGAAGGGCTCCTCGGGGATGAGGATCATGGTGGCGCCACCGGCGATACCCGCCCAGGTGGCGATGTGGCCTGCGTGGCGGCCCATCACCTCCACCACCATCACCCGATCGTGGGACTCAGCGGTCGTGTGCAACCGGTCGATCGCCTCGGTGGCGATGGCGACCGCCGTGTCGAACCCGAAGGTCAGCTCGGTCCCCCCGAGGTCGTTGTCGATCGTCTTGGGCACCCCCACGACCGGGGCACCCATCTCGGACAGCGTGGCCGCAACCCCGAGGGTGTCCTCCCCACCGATGGCGATGAGCGCATCGATGCCCAGCGCACGCAGCTGGTCGCGGCAGCGATCGGCCCCACCGTCGATCTTCAACGGGTTGGTGCGGGAGGTCCCGAGCAGGGTCCCGCCCCGCGGGAGCGATCCGCGGAACCGCTCGACGGTCGCCGCGATCGTCCGACCCTCCAGCACCCCGCGCCAACCGTCGAGGAAGCCGACCACCTCGTCACCGAAGTCGCGCTCGGCCTTGCGCACGATGGCGCGCATGACCGCGTTCAGGCCCGGGCAATCGCCCCCGCCGGTGAGCATGCCGACACGCATGAGCCCTCCTTCCTACCGGTGTTCTCGCCGAGGCGTCACGACCTAGCCTGCCAGCCTATGAAGCCCGCTCGCGACTCCGATCTCCTCGGCCCGATCGTGCTGGCGCTCGATGCCGGCACGACCAGCGTGCGGGCCATCGCGTTCGACCGGTCCGGCCGGGCACTGGGCGGCGCCCAGCGCGAGTTCCCCCAGTACTACCCGCGCCCGGGATGGGTCGAGCACGACCCGGAGGAGATCTGGGAGGCCTGCGACGCGGTGATGGGCGAGGTGGTCGCCGGGCTGCGCGCCCCGATCGCCGCGATCGGCATCACCGACCAGCGGGAGACGGTCGTGGTGTGGGACCGCCGCACGGGTCGCCCGCTGCACCGGGCCATCGTCTGGCAGGATCGCCGCACGGCCAGCCGCTGCGACCAGCTGCGTGAGCAGGGCCACCTCGACCACGTCCGGAAAACCACCGGCCTCGTGCTCGACCCGTACTTCTCGGCCACCAAGCTGGAGTGGGTGTTCGGGGAGGGCGGGGTGCGGCCGGGTCCTGAGGTGGCGTTCGGCACCGTGGATGCCTGGCTGCTGTGGAAGCTGACCGGCGGTGCGGTGCACGCCACGGACGTCACCAACGCCAGCCGCACGATGCTGTTCGACATCCGGAGCCGCCGCTGGTCGCCGGAGCTGTGCGAGCTGTTCGGGGTGCCCGCTCACGTGCTCCCGGAGGTGCGGGCCTCGAGCGGCCGGTTCGGGATCACCACCGACGAGTGTGCCGTGGGCCCCGGCATTCCGGTGAGCGGTGTGGCCGGCGACCAACAGGCGGCGCTGTTCGGCCAGGGGTGCTTCACCCCTGGCATGACCAAGAACACCTACGGCACGGGCAGCTTCGTACTGATGAACGTCGGTGAGCAGTGCCCTCCGCCGGTCGACGGCCTGTTGACCACCATCGCCTGGACCATCCCCGACGGCCAGGGGGGCGAGCTCACCCACTACGCGCTCGAGGGCGCCATCTTCGTGACCGGGGCGGCCATCCAGTGGCTGCGTGACGGCCTGGGGATCATCTCGGACGCGTCCGAGACCGGGCCACTCGCCGAGTCGGTGCCCGACACCGGTGGGGTGGTGCTCGTGCCGGCCTTCACCGGGCTCGGCAGCCCGTGGTGGGACCCGTACGCTCGCGGCACCTTGATCGGTATCACCCGAGGCACCACCCGAGCGCACCTGGCGCGCGCGGTGGTGGAGGCGATGGCCTACCAGACCCGTGACGTGGTCGAGTCCATGACCGAGGCGTGCGGGCACCGGGTGCACACGTTGCGGGCCGACGGTGGCGCGTCGGTCATGCCCCTCCTGCTGCGCCTGCAGGCCGACCAGCTCCAGGTGTCGGTCTCGCGCCCGGTGGTGCAAGAGACCACCGCGCTGGGTGCGGCCTATCTGGCGGGGTTGGCGGAAGGGGTGTGGGGATCGGTGGATGAGGTCGCGGCGAACTGGATGCTCGACGTGGAGGTCAAGCCCTCGGCCGACCGTGCCGACGCTGACGCCGGGTACGAACGCTGGCGACGGGCAGTGAAGCGAGCGCGAGGCTGGGTCGACAGCTGACCGGGGCCCGGCGTCACGCCCCGGCAGCTCCACCGCCCACGAATCCGGGGACGGAGGTGCCGGCGGCGGAGGGGTGGGCCCGGCGTGCCTCCGCGGCCCTCAACTCACGAAACCGGGTGTCCACGATGCGAGCCAGGGCCATGACCTGGCGCCGCTCCCGGCTCCGGAACGGATGGCCGTCACGGCCCAGGACGAGCGCCAGGCCAGCCGCAGGCAGCGGAGCCCACACCGCTTCCACCTCCACCCCGGTAGGGCCCGCGGCCGCCGCGGCCTGACTCCCACGCGCGAACGCCACCAGCCATTCCACGGACGGCACCTCGCCGTGACCGCTGCACAGCGCCGGCTCGGTGAGGTCGACGACCGCGCCCCAGGCACCACCGACGGTCCGTACCGCGTGCTGGCACAGAGCATCCAGGACCTCGGCCGCCGAGCTGGCACCGACGAGCACCGCGGCGGTCTCGAGCGCGTCGAGACGGGGATCGTGGAGCGCGTCGGCCACGGGCTGGAGATCCTCGATGTCGACGCCGTCGACCTGCTGCACCTCCCGCACCAGCAGGCTCACGACCTCCGGGCCCGGGAGCTCCACGACGAGATCGTCGACCGCCCTACCGCCCCCGCGCTCGAGGATCTCGATGCCCACCACGTCGCCGCCGACCGCGCCGATCCTGCTCGCCACCGCGCCGAGCGCCCCGGGGCGGTCGGGCAGCCACACCCGCATCACGTACGTGCATCGCATGTGCCCGACGGTACGAGCCGTCCGTGAACATCGTGTTTCGGCCGCGGCACGGGTCGTTGAACGCCTGGGATCTCACGCGTTCTCTTTGCGCGTTCTGGCAGAGAAAGAGCAGAGAAAGAACAGAGTAGGGAGCGGGACCGGCCGAATTCTTGACCGGGTGGTCAAGTCTGTTTAGCGTGGCGGCGATGGCCCGGCGACTGACCCAGCGCGGACGCGAACGCCGCCAGCAGCTCATGGATTACGCAGCGCGCCGGTTCGCCGAGAACGGCTACCACCCCACCTCCGTGGCGGAGATCGTCCAGGGCCTCGGTGTCGGCAAGGGTGTCTTCTACTGGTACTTCGACAGCAAGGAGCAGCTCTTCCTCGAGATCCTTCGCGATGCCCAGCAGGACCTGCGGCGAGCCCAGCAGCAGGCGATCGCCGACGCGCAGGACCCCGTCCGCAAGATCGAGCTGGGCCTGCGGGCGTCGATGCGCTGGTCGGCTGAGCACCGTGACGTGAACAAGCTGATCCAGTTCGCTGCCACCGAAGACCGCTTCGCGCCGGCGCTGCGCCGTGGTCAGGACGTAGCGGTCGGCGACATCACGAAGATCGTCAAGGAAGCCATCGCGCAGGGCGAGATCCGTGACTCGGATCCGCTCATGCTCGCCCACGCGATCCTCGGCGTCACCGCGCAGCTGGCCCGGGTCTTCGTGCACGAACAGGGCGCCGACCCGGAAGAGGTCGCCGACGCCGCGGTGGCCTTCGTGCTCAAAGGTCTCGGCGCGCTCGACCGCTCCCGCGGCGTCTGACGCTCGGCCTGATCCCGGCGAGCACAGGAGCGCACGCCGGACCCGCTCAACGAAGTCTGGTGAGCGCCCGGCGGAGATTGCGGATGGCCTGGGAGGTGCGCTGCTCGTTCTCGATGAGGGCGAACCGCACATGTCCATCACCACCGGGACCGAAGCCGACCCCGGGTGAGGTGGCCACGTTCGCTTCCCGAACGAGGAACGACGCGAACTCGATGGAGCCCATGTCGCGGTAGGGCTCCGGAATCGGCGCCCACACGAACATGGTGCCCATCGGCGGGTCGAGATCCCAGCCGATGCGCTGCAGACCGCTGCACAGCGCGTCACGACGGCTCTGGTAGATCTCCTGCACCACCTTCGGGTAGTCAGGAACCTCGTTGAGCGTGACGGTCGCCGCGATCTGGATCGGCTGGAAGGTGCCGTAGTCCAGGTAGCTCTTGAGCTTCGCGAGGGCCTGCACCACGTCGGAGCGGCCGACGAGGAACGCCACCCGCCACCCGGCCATCGAGAAGGACTTGGTCATCGAGTAGATCTCGACCGCGACCTCCTTGGCTCCTTCGGCCTGCAGGATCGACGGTGGGGAGTAGCCGTCGAAGCCCAGATCGGCGTACGCGTTGTCGTGCACCACCACGACCTCACGTTCACGGGCGAAGTCCACCACCTTCTGCATGAACTCGAGGTCGACGCAGGTGGTGGTCGGGTTGTGGGGGAACGACATGACGATGACCCGCGGCTTGGGCCAGGAGTACTCCCACGCCTCCTGCAGGCTCTCGAAGAAGTCGCGGCCCGTGCCCAGCGGGACTTCGCGGATGTCCGCCCCTGCGAACAGCGGGCCGTAGATGTGGATCGGGTACGACGGCGAGGGCACCAGGGCGGCGTCGCCGGGACCGAGCAGGGTCCACATCAGGTGCGAGAAGCCCTCCTTCGCGCCGATGGTGTTGATCACCTCGGTGTCAGGGTCCAGCGCCACTCCGAACCGGCGCAGGTAGAGGTCGCTGACCGCTTGGCGCAGCTTGGGGATGCCGCGGCTGGACGAATAGCGGTGGTTGCGGGGGTTCCGGACGGCTTCGACCACCTTGTCGACCGCAACGTCGGGGGAGGGCAGGTCCGGATTGCCGAACCCGAAATCGATCACGTCCTCACCGGCTCGGCGTGCCTCGATCTTCAGCGTGTCGATGATGGTGAAGACGTACGGCGGCAGCGAGGTGATCCGGCGGAACTCCATGCTGCGAGGCTACCGGCTCACGCCAGGCGCTCGGATGCGAGAAGCGCGGCGCCGATCGCTCCCGCCTCGGCTCCGAAGCTCGCAGCCACGATCCGCACGGGCGGCCGATGGTCAGCCGCGAGCACCAGGTCGCTGAAGGCTTCGCGCACCGGGCGCAGCAAGCTCTCCCCTGCTTCGGCCAACCCGCCGCCGACCACGATCAGCTCGCAGTCCAGCAGGTCGACGAGGTTGGCGAGTCCCAGGGCCAACCACCACGCGAGCTCGCGCAGGATCCCCATCGCGTCGAGGTCGCCCGCCAGCGCTGCCTTCGTGACGTGCTCGCCCCGCACAGCCTCGGGGTCGCCGCCGGCCAGCGCGACCACGGCGGGTGCGCGCCCGGCAGCGGCCGCATCGCGAGCCAGCCGCCCCAACCCGCTCCCGGACGCGAACCGCTCCCAGCAGCCGCGGCGACCACACGGGCAGGGCGGGCCGGTGGGGTCGACGACCATGTGGCCCGGCTCGCCGGCGAAGCCGCTCGCCCCCTCGTAGAGCCGCCCACCAGCGATGATGCCCGCGCCGATCCCGGTGCCGAGCGTCACCAGCACGGCGTCGCTCACCCCGACCGCAGCCCCGAGCCGGGACTCGCACCACGCCGCGCAGTTCGCGTCGTTGTCGACCACCACCGGCAGCCCCAGGCGGTGCTCGAGCTCGGGCCCCACCGCCACCTCCACCACGCCGGGGAGGTTCGGCGCGAAACGCAGCACGCCTCGATGGTCGACCAGGCCGGGCACACCCACGCCGACCGCGGCCACGCCCCCGCGATCGCGCACCGCGGGGGCGGACTGCAGTTCCGCCACGACCTGTCCGATCGCGTCGAGCACGTGGGATTCGCCCCGCGGTGTCTCGACCCGGGCCTCGGCCAGACTGGCCCGCGGCTGGTGCGCGTCGACGGCCCGCCCGAGGATCTTGGTGCCGCCGACGTCGAGCCCGCCGACGATGGGACCCGTGACACTCACCGGGCGGAGGTTACGACACCCGCTCAGTACCGCAGCAACGCGCCGATCCGGCCGAGCACGTCGAGATCGGCGTTGTCGACGCAGACCTCGACCCGGCACGACTGGTTGAGCGCCACGTCGACCGCCTCCTCGACCACGTCCTCGAGGTGCCGCATCTGGGTGCCGTCGATCGGGCAGGCCGGCCCCCGCCGGCACAGGTACCCGCATTGCGGGCAACGCCACCCCGTCTCGCTGAAGCCGTCTGACACGAGCAGCACGTCGACCCGTTGCTCGACCAGGGCCCGCAACGTGTCGTCGAGGCCCGCCACACCACGGTTGCCGCTTCCCACCGCGTCACGCAGGCGCTCGACCAGCTCGGCCTCCCGAGCGCGCTCGATCTCCCGCTCGACCTCGATCACCGCCCGGCGGATCTCGTCCAGCGACGCGTTCACCCCGACGTGGAGCTCGGCGCGCAGGCGCTCACGCAGGTAGGGATGGAGGAAGTTCTCCACCGTGGGCACGAGGTCGGCAGGCGCGTCGATCACCAGGTGCTCGAACCCGCGCTCTTGGAACAGATGGAAGGCCACCGCCGCCGCGTGGCGGAGGTGCTGCGCGGTGAGCTCCTCCACGTGGTGCTGCTCACGGTCGTACCCCTGGTCGCTGTGACCCCGGGCGTCGTAGTGGCGGGGAAGCTCCTCGAACAGCTCCGAATGGTCGACGAGCTCCCCGAGGTCGAACACGAAGATCCGTGCTCGTTGCCGGTCGACGAGCAGCACACCGATGCGGTTCAACTCCTGCACCACGGACTCGAGCTGGCCGACCGCTGGAGCGGCGTTCACGATGATGCGACTGTGCACTCGCACCGGTAGGGGCACGACCCGCCAGAACCCGTTCTCCACACAGGAGAAGATCGCTAGTCCTCGGGTCCGCGACCGGTCGAACCCGGCACGCACGAACTGCTCGATGCGCTCGAGATCAGCCACGGGCACCGATCCGTTCATCCGCTCCCGCGTCTGGCGGAGCAACCGGTCGAGGTGGTCCTCGACGTCCTGAGCCCGCACGTAGCGTCGGCCGTCGACGTCGAGGTAGCACGACACGACGGGAGCGGACTCGCTGCGGAAGGCTGCGAGCTCTCGGATGGCATCCTCGGTGATCACGGTCACGGCACCCTCCTGGAGACCGGCGGCTCGTGTGTCCGATGGTACGCGGCCAACCGGGCGCCGCGTCAGGCGAACACGGCCGGTGCGGCCACGACCGCGGCCCGCTGGAAACCGATCTCGTTCGCCCAGTCGGCGATGACCGGATCGTCGCTGAGATAGATGACCTGCACGCTCTCGGCCATGCGCTCCAGCTTGCCCAGCAGGGACCGCACCTCCTCGGGGGGCAGCCCGGCCAGTGCGTCGTCGATGACCAGGGGCACCGAACCGGCGTAGGAGATGTTGCGGAGCGCCGCGAGCCGGGAGAGCAGGTAGAACTCGATCGCCTCAGGACCAGCCGACCGACCCCCGCCAGCGTCGCCCGGCTCCACATCGAAGGCCGGCTCGCTGGCTGGGACGGCGGAGAAGGGGTCGTCACCCTGCTGGGCATCGAGGAGGTCGGCCGCCAGCTTCATCAGCCGGGTGGTGGCCACCGCCTCCACCTGGGTCGCGGCATCAACCAGCGCCTCCCGGGCCTCGAGGGCCTCGGCGTGATCGGTCTCGTCGGCCTGCGCGGCGGCGAGCTCCGCCTCCAGCTCGTCGAGCTCATCGAGCTCGTCACCATCCGGGCCGGGTGTGGACTCGACGGTCAGGTCGATGGTCACCTCGGCCTCGGAGCCGGCCTCGAGCGCGTCCAGCGCGTCGAGCTCCTGAGTGCGGCGCGCCAGCTCGGCCTCCACGGCCCGCTGCTCCCGCCGCAGCTCGTCGATGCGTTCGTTGATGCCCGCCGCTTCCGCCAGGAACGCGTCGGCTACCACGGTCACGTAGTCCACCGTGACCTGGTCGGCGGGGAGCACCAGGCCGACCTGCTCGAGCTGGTACGCGAGCGCGTCCACCAGCTCCTCGATCGTGATCTCACGCTTGGGGACCTTGAGTTCGCGCAGGGCCGCGGCCAGGTCCTCGGGCTCCTCTCCCCCGAGGAGGTCGTAGGCCTCCAGATACACCTCTTCGAGCTGGTCGAGCAGGGCGCGGTGTGCCGGATCGGCTTCGATCATGGCGGTGATGTCGGCCCAGTGCGCCTCGGCGGCCTCGACCTCGAACCGGGCTCGCTCCAGCCGCTGCTCGGCGATGGGGTCGATCGCCAGCAGCGTCGCGCCCATCACGTAGGCGCTCCATGTGGGAAACCCGACCCGATCGAGGATCTCCTGCTGGCGGGCCAGCGCCTCCTCGAGCCGCTTCTGCCCGCGCCGGCCGAACCCGGACGCCTTGCGTTCCGCCTCCAGCACCTCTTCGTGGGCGGCTTCGAGCTCCGCGATGTCCTCGGGTGACAGCTCGGGCTTGGCCATGGCTCGCTCCGCGGCATCCAGCTCGGCCCGAGCTTCTTCGAGGCGCTGCATGCCGGTCGACGGCCCGAGACCGCGTGCCTCCAGCGCCTCCTCCAGGACGGCCACCTCCGCTTGCAGCCGCTCGAACTCGTCGGCCAGCTCGGCGGCCCGCTCCGAGGGGACGTACTCGACGGGGCCCGGATCGCGGATCGCGTCCAGCAGCACCTGGATCGGGCGGGTGTCGATGCTCGACAGCTCCTCGAGGCCCTGCTCGATCCGTTCCAGCTCACCCTGCAGCTCGCGGATCTCACCCATCAACTCGTCGCGGCCGGGGCCGCCACCGAGCGGAGGGGAGGGCTGGGCGGCGGAAGCCGCGGGCCCCTCCAGCGCCGAGCGGGCTCGGGTGAGCGCGGCCTCGGCCTGCTCGCGGCGCGCTCGCGCCTGCTCGTAGCCGGCCCGCGTGCGCTCCACCGCCTCCTGGAGGATGGCCAGCGCCTCGCTCGCTTCCGCGCGCCGCTTGCGGGCGGCGTCGAGCTCCGGGTACCGACCCTCGGGGGTATCGGCGATGAACGCCTCCACCGCGGCGCGCCCTACCGGTTCCCGCGAACCGAGGGCGCCGGTCTCCCGCCCGTTGCCGTTCGGCAGGTCGCCGCGGCGGACGAGCACGTCGAGATCGTTCGCCGCCAGGTCGAGCATGGCGAGCGTGTCAGGGGTGAGGTCGAGCATGATGCCATGGGCTTCGACCAGCCCTCCGCACCCTGGGTCGGAACCGGAGGGCAGGGCGGCCACGGCTCGCAGCACCAGCTCGCGGCCCCTCGGGCCCAGACCGGTCACCACGGTGACCATCGGGTGGAAGTCGAGCGCGGACTCCTCGCTTCCGTTGGGGTTGAGCTGGAGAAGCCTCATCGTGGAGTCAATCGGCCGGAAATGGTGGGGGTTTGAGCGTTGCCTGGAGCTGTACCCTCAGGACACCCGGATGTGCTGGACCCCGCCGTCGGCAGTGTCGCCACCGCCGGCGTGAGGATCCATGGGGTTGGCGTCGCGCACGGCCCGAGCCGCGCCTCGCGCCGCCGAGCCCACGGCGTGGACGACCGACGCCACCTGGTCGCGATCTTCGATCAGCTCTTCGACCACGTCGAGGAAGGCTCGGGCAGCGGCGATCATCTCCCTGGCCGCGGCCTGGAGGTGGTCGATGCCTTGGGCGGCACGCTCGTCGTTCACCGCCCGAAGGCTACCCGCAGCACGCCGTCGCGGAGCGAGGCGTCCACCACGGGCCGGCGACGGAGCGAGTCGGGCAGCATCACGGCCCTGCGGTAGGGCCCGATGCGCACGAGCAGCTCGTCTCCGCGCCGTCCCAACTCGAGGTCGTCGCGGTCCGCGAAGGGAAGTTCCTGCACGAGCACGAAGCCGTCGTCGCAGGTTTCGACCCTCATCGGCTCGCCGGCGTGGAGCACCGCGGTGGGATCGAGATCCCGGTACAGAGCCGCACCGAATCCGCGGAGGCGCTCGATGCCCACCAGTTCCTCGCGGGCCAGCTCGACGGGGAGGATCGGCAGCGGAGCGAAGCCCGCCTCGATGGTGCGCAGGTGCTCGTGCTGCGAGTCCTTCCAGCGGGCGAACCAGGGATGGTCCAGTTCTTCGGGCAGCAACCGGTTCACGATCACCGCGTCCACCCGGTAGCCGAACAGCGACAGGTAGGTGTAGGTGCGGCGAGCTTCCGCGATGACCATGCGCTCGGGGTTCACGACCAACCGCACCGACGTCGTCGCCGGGTCGGTGAGCACCTTCTTGACTCCGTCGAGACGGTCGTAGAACCGCCGGCCGGCGCCGAACACCTCGTCACCGGCGACGGGCATGCTCGTCACCCGCTGGAGCACGGGACCGATGATCTTGTTCAGCCGCTGCCCCATCGGGAAGACGCGCTCCATGTACCACTCGAGGATGTCGGGCAACGAGAGCAGCCGAATGGTCTCGGCGGTCGGTGCGCAATCGACGACCACCACGTCCCAGTCGCCGGACTCCGCGTAAGTCTTGATGTCGCTCAGGCTGAACAGCTCGTCCAGCCCGGGAGGGACCGACAGCTCCTCGGCTTCGATGCCCTCGGCGCCCGCCCAGTTGAACACGTCGACGAGGTAACGCTGGATCTCACCCCAGTGCTCCTCCATCCGCTCCTGCGCGTCGAGCTGTTGCCCCGCGAGCGTGGCCGTGATGCGGGTGGGCGTCGAGCCGAGCCAGGTGTCGAACGAGTCTGCGAGCGAGTGCGCCGGGTCGGTGGACATCACCAGCGTCCGGGCACCAGCGTCGGCGCATCGCAGCGCGGTGGCCGCGGCAGCCGAGGTCTTGCCCACACCCCCCTTGCCGGTGAACAGGAGGATCCGCACCGCGGTGCTAGGCGCGCTGGCCCTCGACACGCGCCTTGAGCTCGTCCAGCGCGGTCTTCAGGATCCGAGCCTCGGCTCGCC
This sequence comes from Rhabdothermincola sp., assembly GCF_036846205.1. NCBI lineage: Bacteria > Bacillati > Actinomycetota > Acidimicrobiia > Acidimicrobiales > Iamiaceae > Rhabdothermincola > Rhabdothermincola sp. The sequence goes on from NZ_DAIUCK010000029.1 coordinate 18,058, forward strand.
GCTTCACGAAGCCGGGGATCGGCATGATGAGATCGACCGACAGCTCGTAGCCCACTTCGGTGGCCTGCGGATCGTCGGCGGATGGTTCGAGGGTGTAGGCGCCATCGAGCTCACGCTGGATGTCGCCCTCGTCGAGTTGCCAGCCCAGCCGGCGGGGGGCGTCGCGGTAGTCGTAGCGGAGACGGTAGGTGGTGCTCCGACCCATGGCCGCGGCCCGGAACTCCACCACCAGGGCCCGCCCCTGCTCGTCGCGCTCGAGGACCCTCGCCTCTTTGAGATCCCCCGCCCACTCCGGGTACGCCTCGAAGTCGGTGAGGACCTCGAAGCAGCGCGGTACCGGAGCATCGATCGTGATGTGTTCCCTCGCCTGCTCGGCCATCGGGGTGAGGATAGTGAACGCCGCCCGGCTAGCGGACCGGTGCCTCACGGGGCGGGAACTCACCGAAGCGCGCGCCCCAGAGGCCCATCACGCCGAGGCCGTACATGGGCACCAGCAAGCCGAACGCCACCGGTGTGTAGATGCGGACCGAGGCCGTGACGAACGCGACGACGATCTCGGCTGCGAAGGAGAGGAGCATCGTCCGGCGGACCGCGGCGGGAGCCGAGCCGGCGAGGAAGAACAGACCCCCCATCCCGATCGCGTCGTAGCGGGAACGCCCGATGGCGGTGAGGTACGCGGCCAGGAACGCCGCAGTGCCCAGGGCGAAGAGCGCCACCGACACCACGACCGTCACCACGACCACCTCGAGCCAGATCGTGCCGATCAGCGCGGCAGCAGTGAAGACGCCGGTACCCAACCAGGACGCGCGGACCAGCCTCTCGGAGGTCATCGGGCCGCCACGTGCTCGTCGAGCGCTGCCTGGAGGGTCGCGGCCAACCCCTCGTAGGAGAACGAGGCCACCGCCCGCCGCCGGGACGCGGACCCCATCGCCTCGCGGGCGGTCGGGTCGCCCACCAGCGAGGCGAGAGCCGCGGCCGCCTGGCCCACCGATCGGGGGTCGTCGACCACCAGACCGGTCTCGCCGTGCGCCACCGCTTCGTGGGTGCCGCCGCTGCGGCCCGCGACCTGCGGCACCCCGCAGGCGGCGGCTTCCAGGAACACGATGCCGAACCCCTCCTGCTCGAGGCCCAGCCAGCGATCGCGACAGAGCATGGCGAACACGTCAGCGCAACCGTAGAAGTCCGGAAGGTCGGCGTCGGCGACGCGACCCTGGAAGGTCACCGGCGCGCCGCTCTGGCGGGCCACACGTTCGAGGCGGTGCCGGTCGCGACCGGCTCCGGCGATGGCCACCTGGACATCGATGCCCTGGGTCGCGAGGAGGGCGCTGGCCCGGATGAGGGTGTCCATGCCCTTCCGGGGTACCAGGCGGCTCACGCTGACCACCAGGGGTCGATCGGGGTCCAGCCCGAGCCGTGCCCGCACGGCACGCCGCTGCGCCGTCGGGAGTGGGTGGAACCGCTCGCTGTCGACCCCCGGCGGCACGACGACGGTCGGCAGCCTCCGGCCAGCGGCCCGTTGGCCCTCGGTGGCCGGGTAGTTGCCGGCGGCGACCACGATGCTGGCCCCACGCAGCACCGATGCCAGCACCGCCCGGGACCCCGGCAGCCGGCCCGGGATGGTGACCTCGGCGCCGTGGAGCACGACCCCGTAGGGGCGGTGGAGCCGGGGGCCGAGCACGCCGAGGGGGAACGCGGGGTCGATGAGCACCAGTCCCGCGCCCACCTCGTCGGCCAGACGATCGACCCGCCGGCGCACCGCCGGGGTGGGCACCAGGAACCGTGCCGGCACCCGCTCCACCCGCATGGGTTGCTGGCGGTCGAAGGCCACCGCTCCCTCGTATGCCGTGGTGAGCACGACGGTGCGCGCCGGATCGAGGCGGCGCCACAGCTCCCACAGGTAGGATTGGATCCCGCCGACCTTGGGTGGGAAGTCGTTCGTCACCAGCAGGTGGATCACGCCCGGGCCTCCACCTCGAGCCCCAGCCGGCGGGCGGCCCAGGTCGCGTGCCGGCGCAGCATCGGGTCGTCGCCGTGGGCGTAGCTCGAGATCGCCTCCACCACGGCCGGCTCGGCGGGATCGCCCGTGTTGCCCAACGCCACCAGCGCGTTGCGGCGGACGTAGCGCGGGTCGCGCCTCGGGACGTACCAGCGCCCGTGGCGGCGCATCAGCTCGTCGTCGTCGAGCGAGAGCAACTCGAGCAGATCGACGGCCTCGCCGTCGGGCACGCCCTCGCCCGCCAGGAGCGCGCGGCGGTTGGGCGGGCAGACCTCCTGGCAGTCGTCACAGCCGTAGATCCGGTCGCCCAGAGCGCCGCGCAGGTCCTCCGGGATGTCGCCCTCCGCTTGCACCAGCCACGCCAGGCAGCGGCGGGCGTCGACCACCCCCGGGGCGACGATGGCCCCGGTGGGGCAGTGATCGAGGCAACGGCGGCAGGAGCCGCAGCCGTCGGCCATGGGCTCGCCGGGGCCCGGCAACGCCGCGTCGGTGAGCACCCCACCCAGCACCACCAGGCTCCCGACGCCGGGCAGGAGCACGTTGGCGCTCTTGCCGTACCAGCCCAGCCCGGCGCGGTGCGCGACCGCCCGGTCCACGAGCGCGTTGTCGTCGGCGAGCACCCGCGCCTGCCAACCGTCGGCTCGCAGGCGGTCGGCGATGGCACCGAGCCCCACGCGCAGCCGCGCGTAGTGGTCGTCCGTGGCGTAGCGGGCCACCCGACCAACCGGTCGCCGGGAGGGACGGGGCCGGGGCTGGAGACGGGCCGGGTAAGCCAGCGCGCCGACCACGATCGAGCGGGCCCCCGGCATCGCTCGGGAGGGGTCGGTCGAGCGAACCGGGTTGCGGTAGGTGAACTGCATCCCTCCGTGCAGCCCCGCGGCCTTCCGCTCCTCCAGGACGGCTCGCACGTCGTCGAAGGGCTCGGCCGAGGCCACCCCCACCCGGGTGAGACCGGCGCGCAGTCCTGTCGTGCACAGGTCGTCGACGTACGCGGGGGCCAGCACGGGTGCCCATGGTACGGCTCACGCGAGACGTCGCCGGTGGCGAAGCCGCGGCGCGAGCCCTACCTCGGAGAGCAGGCGCAGCGCCCGCACCTCCGACACGTCGACGATGATCGCGTCATCGTGCTCGCGGGTGCACAGGAAGGTGACGACGCAGTCGGCGCAGGCATCGGTGTGCTGCATGGCGCAGTCGTCGCAGTCGATGCGGAGCAGATCGCCCATGCGCGAATCGTACGGAGGGGGTCTGACAACCACCGCTGGTGAGCCGCGGTCAGGCCAGCAGACCGAGGAAGGGCTCGACGCCGATGACGGCGGCACCGTTGGCCCGCCCGCCGTCTCGCACCCGGCGGTCGTCGGAGACCACCACCACCGGCTGCCCGGCGGGATACCCCGCGACCAGCTCGATGATCACGTCGTCGGCCTCCACCCCTTCCGGCGAGAAGCGGACCTGCACGTGCCGGGCTCCCGCCCCACCGCCCGGCCAACCGACCTCGGCACCATCGAAGACCACGACGGCAGAGGCGCCGGTCCGGGCGCCGATGGTCTCGACCACCTGCACCAGGCGGTCCCGGCGGCCGGCGAGAGGCAGGTCGGGCCATCGACGCAGGGCCACGTTGTAGCCGTCGACGACGACCACCGCGCCAGGCTGGCGGAGCAGGTAGCGGGCCGCTTCCACCGAGTCATCGAGTATTCCCACCGGGAGCCGCACGAGCCTGCGGCGTGCCCGGCGATCCGGGGCACTCGCCGGACCCGATGCCGCGGCAGGAGGTACCGGGGCATCCAGGTGGGCCTCGATCAGGGCCTGCTCGAGCTCGTCGATGCGCGCCTCGGCGGCCTCGAGGGCTCGTTCACGCTCGGCGAGCCGCTCCCGAGCCTCGGCCAGGCTGCGGTCCCGGGCCGCCAGCGCGGCCTCGAGCTCGCGGAGCTCACCGGTGCGGGCGGCGTAGCGGGCCTCGAGGTCCTTCAGCGCCCGCACCGCGCCGGCCCGCTCCCGGCCGAGCGAGGCGACCTGTTCCTCGGCCCGGGCGAGCCGCTCCTCGGCGGCGCGCCGGGCGGAGCGCTCGCGGGCCAGCGCCTCCCGAGCCTCCCGGCTGGCCTGCTCTGCCCGGGCCCGTGCGGCTTCGGCCCGCTCCCGAGCCTGCTCCGAGCGCTGCCGGTCGCGCTCGGCCCGCCGATCCGGGCGAGCCGAGCGAGCACCGCGCGGCGCCGCCGCGGCGGCGACGAGCCCCTGCAGGGCCTCCTCCCACCCGTCGGGACGGTCGATGAACAGCCAACCGGCCTCGCCCACCAGCTCCGGATCGGCCGCGGCGACCTCACGCACCCGGGTGCGCAACGCCTCGTCGCCGTCGAGCACCCGGCGAACCACGACCAGGGCCGGGTCGGGGAGTTTCGCGAACCGGAAGAACCGCCGCAGCGCCGGCGGGGCGGGCACCTTCGGCTCGGCTACCTCGCCCATCCTCGCCACCACCACCGCGGTCTCGAGCACGGGCCGCAGCAGGGCCAGCTCGACCCGGTTCAGGTGGTGGCCTCCCGCGGTGCGGCCGCCGCCTCGGCGTCGGTGAGCTCGAGGACGTGCTCCCCCGTCCCGCACCAGCGGCAGGCGACCTCCTCGACCTGCTCCGCCAGCACCTCCTCGTCCTCCACCTCGAGCTCCCCCCCCACCGTGTAGTGGTGGTAGGCGCGGGTGCGCCGGGTGCTGGTCACGTCGAAGCGGGTCAGGTTGCCGCAGGCGGCGCATCGGTAACGGCGGGCTGACACGGCCGGGATCGTACCGCCGGATCGAGATGCTTGACCTCGAACACCTGTTCGACTACGTAAGGGCGGGTGCAGCAGCGGAGCTTCGACGACCTGGGCACCCCCCTGGCGGAGGTGACCTTCTGCGTGGTGGACCTCGAGACCACCGGCGGATCGGTGGAGAGCTGCGGGATCACGGAGGTCGGAGCGGTCAAGCTGCGCGGCGGCGAGTGCCTCGGCACCTTCCAGACCCTGGTCAACCCGGGCTCGGCGATCCCGCCGGAGATCACGGTGCTCACCGGCATCACCGAGGCCATGGTGCTGCCCGCCCCTCGCATCGAGGCCGTGCTGCCCGCGCTCCTCGAGTTCGCCGGCGATGCCGTGCTCGTGGGGCACAACCTGCGCTTCGACCTCGCCTTCCTCGACGCCGCGCTCGAGCGCAGCGGCCGGCCCCGGCTGCGTAATCGGACCATCGACACCCTGGCACTGGCCCGCCGGCTGGTCCGGGACGAGGTGCCGAACCTCAAGCTCGCCACCCTCGCCTCCCGGCTGCGCCTCGACCACCCGCCGAGCCACCGGGCGCTCGACGATGCCCTCGCCACCGCCGACCTGCTGCACCTGCTGTTGGAGCGAGCAGCGGGGCTCGGGGTCACCGGCCTCGACGACCTGCTGGCGCTGCCCACCATGGCCGGCCACGCCCAGGCGGCCAAGCTCAAGCTCACGGCCCGCCTGCCACGATCGCCGGGGGTGTACCTCTTCCGCGACCGTGCCGGGCGGGTCCTGTACGTCGGGAAGGCCACGAACCTCCGAGCCCGGGTGCGCAGCTACTTCTCCACCGAGACCCGCCGCAAGGTCGGCTCGCTGCTGCGGGAGACCGCCCACATCGACCACGTCGCCTGCCGGCACCCACTCGAGGCCGCGGTGCGGGAGGTCCGGCTGATCCACGAGCTCCGCCCTCCCTACAACCGGCACGCCCGCGACTGGGAGCGCTACGTGTACCTGAAGCTCACCGACGAGACCTTCCCCCGCCTGTCGGTGGTCCGCACGCTGCGCCCCGACGACGGCTTCTACCTGGGGCCGTTGCCGTCCACCCGCTTCGCCAGGCGGGTGGCGGAGGCCATCGAGACCGCGGTGCCGCTGCGGCGCTGCACCGGCCGCCCGGGCTCGGTCCCGCGCCCAGCGCCGTGCGCGCCCGCGCAACTGGGGGTGGCCACCTGCCCCTGTGCGGGCACCACCAGCGCGGCCGAGTACGCGGCCATCGTCGAGCGGGCCCGGCGGGGGCTGACCTGCGAGCCGGAGCTGCTCCTGGAGCCCCTGCGAAAACGGATGGCCGCGCTCGCTGCCGCCGAGCGTTACGAGGAGGCCGCCGATGTGCGCGATCGCTCAGAGGCCCTGGCACAGGCTCTGCGCCGCCAGCGGCGCATGGAGCTGCTCCGGGCCGCTGGTCGGCTGGTCGTGGAGTTGCCGGGCCAGGGCGGCGCCGAGCTGTCGGGTGGTCGCCTGGTGCGGTCCTGGGGGTGCTCGGAAGACCCTCACGAGCCGGTGCCCGCGTTCGACCCCGCCACGGCGCCACCGGATGGGCTACCGGAAGCCGCCGTCCCCCGGGAGCTGGCCGACGAGCTGCTCTGCGTCGCCCGCTGGCTCGAGCAGGAAGCCGGGCGCCTCCGCCTGGTGCACGCCGAGCGCGGCTTGGCCTCGCCGCTCCCGGCGCTGCCCTCCTTCGCCCCCCGGCGAGCCGCGCCCGCCCGGTAGCCTGGGCCGGTGCGCTCGTTCCTGATCTGGTCGGCCGCCTTCCTCGTCACCTGGATCGCCCTGCTCGCCCTGGCCTTCGCGGTGCTGCGCTGGCGCCTGCAGCGGGCCAACCGGGTGAGCCCGGCGATGCGCAGCCCCGCGCCTCTGCTGTGGCTGTGGTGGCCCTCGCATCCGGCGCGGCTGCACCGCCGCCTGCGCACCGCCACCGCGCACGTACGCCTCGCACCGGCCCACAAGCGCCACGGGCCGTCGTTGTCGGTCGACGAGCTCCGCCGGGAACTCGAGTACCAGGCGGTCGAGCTCGACCACCATGTCGTGGCCGCTGCTCGCCATCCTCGCCCGCACCGACAGGCACTGCTCCGCCAGCTCGAAGGCCAGGTCTCCGAGGTGGAGCGGCTGTCGGTCCGACTGTCCCGGCTGAGCCGGCCTGCGGGCATCCCGGCGAGCGGTTGGGACACAGGACCACCCGAGGTCCTGGCGCGCATCTCACGCCAGCTCGACCTGCTCGACCAGGCCCAGGCCGAGCTGGCCGAGATCGAGCGGGCGGCCGGGCTGGTCGACGTCGACGCGCTTCTGGCACCCACCCGTCGGCCGGTCGCCGCTCCCCAACCGCCCCCGGCCAGGGGGCCGATCCTCAGCGATCCGCGGCGCCGCTCGACGCGACGTCGATGAGCCGGGCCAGCACCTGGCGGACCCGACCGGCGTCGATCGCGTCACGAGCACGGTCGAGCCCTGTGGCCAGGTCGTCGACCTCCCCCGCGACCCACAGACCCGCTGCCGCGTTGAGGGTGACGATGTCGCGATAGGGGCCCTGCTCGCCGGCCAGCACCCGCTGGGCGATGGCCGCGTTCTCCTCCGGCGTCCCGCCCTTCACCTGCTCGGCGTCGACCACCTCGAGACCCAGATCGCGGGGATCCAGCTCAAAGGTGCGCACCCTCCCCTGATCCAGCTCGAACACGGTGGACAGCCCGGTGGTGGTGAGCTCGTCCATCCCATCCGAGCCGTGCACCACCAGAGCCCGCGGCGCCTGCCGAGCCTCGAGGACGCCGAGCACCGTCGCCGCCACCCGCGGATCGCTCACCCCGATCACCTGCCTGAGGACCCGCGCCGGGTTCGACAGCGGCCCGAGAACGTTGAACACCGTCGGCACACCCAGCTCGGCCCGCACCGGACCGGCGTGCCGCATCGCCGGGTGGAAGGCGCGGGCGAAGCAGAACCCCACCCCCGCCTCCCGCACACAGCGGGCGACCATCGGGCCATCGAGGTCGATGGGCACCCCGAGCGCATCGAGCAGGTCGAATGAGCCACTGGTGGAGGAGGCCCGACGGTTGCCGTGCTTGCACACCCGGGCCCCTGCCCCGGCGGCCACCAGGCTGGCCATGGTGGAGACGTTCAGCGCGTGGACCCGCCGGGTGGGCGCGCCGCCGGTGCCGACGATGTCGATGGCCGATCCGGCGAGCTCGCCGAGCTCGACGGGTGCCGCGGCAGCAAGCATGGCCTCGACCATGCCGACCATCTCGTCGACGGTCTCGCCCTTCATGCGCAAGGCGACGATGAAACCGGCGATCTGCACCGGCGTGGCCTCGCCGGAGAGGATCTGGCCCATGGCCGCCGATGCCTCCGAGCGGGTCAGGTCGCGGCCGTCGACCAGGGTGCCGAGGACCCCCCGCCAACCTCCCAGCTCGTCGAAGGTCATGGGCCGGTCACCCCTCAGGCCGTCCGCCGACGCTGGCGGATGATCCGCCGACGCTCCCGCTCGGTGGCCCCGCCCCAGATCCCTTCCTTCTCCCGGTAGCCGAGCGCGTGCTCCAGGCATGGCTCACGTACCGGGCACTCGGCGCAGACCGCCTTGGCGGGCGCTGCGTCCTCCTCCTCGTCACTGACTGGGTAGAAGATCTGCGGATCGAGGCCTCGGCACGCGGCCTTGGCCCGCCAGGGCTGCTTCATCAGGGGGATTCGGCTCCCACGTGGACGGACGGACGATCGGAAACGGTCGAGTATCGCCGTCGGCTTCCCCGACTGTCCAACCCCGCCGCCCCTGAGCATGAGCCCCGGGCCGGCCGGCCCGTGCTCAGGGGCGCAGATCGGTGAGCAGCTCCTCACGGGTCTCGTCGGTGAGGCGCTGCTCGTGGGTGTAGGCGGGGTGGTCGATCACCACGGTGACCGGCCCGGCGGCGAAGCGCTCGATCTGGTCCGAGTCGAGGCTGAAGCGCACGTAGTGCACCGACGCGGTGACCTCCTCCCGGGTGAGCTGCTTCTCGTGGTCTGGGTCGACCTGGCACCGCACGTCCTCGGCACCCTCGCCCTCCCCGATCCGGAGCACCACCGAGTGCTCGATGCCCACCAGCCGGGGCAGCCACTCGCGCAGCTCGTCCTCGCTGGTCAGCTCGATGAACAGGGTGGCGCTGAGATGGCCGGGCTCGGGGATGAGCGGGTTGTAGATGCCGAGCTCGGTCTCGATCCCCTCGTCGGAGAGGATGCGCTCGGCCCGGGCCATCTCCTGGATCTGGAACCGGATGGTGTCCCGGTTCTCGAACACCAGGGTCACGAACGGCCCGACGTGGACCCGGCGACGCTTCTTCAGCGCGATGATCCGGGCCCGGAAGTCCTCGCGCTCCCGCTCGTAGGCCCGCAGGTCGGCGATGTCGTCCAGGGTGAGCTTGCGCTGGGAGGTCATGGTCGTCGGTCCTCCTCGGGGATGCCGTAGGCCCGGGCCACGATCGAGATCGGGTGCACGGGCCGGGTACCGGTCTCTTGCAGGATCCCCCCGTTGGCGAGATGGCAGTCACCGGCGACGACGTCGTTGCCGGCCTTGGTGATGGCCGCCGCCATCTTCCGGGCCACCTTCCGCGAGTCCTCGTAGTGCTGCTCACGGTAGCCCCAGGTGCCGTCGATGGCGCTGCACTCGGCCACCACCGTGATCCGGGCGCCGGTCAGGGCCATGAGGTCACGGCTTTTGAGCCCGATGTTCTGGGCGCGCAGGTGGCACGGAGCGTGATAGGTGAGGGCGTCGGGGATCTCACCGGGGAACTCGGTGTCGAGGGCCGTGCCTTCGTCGGCGTGCACCTTCATGAGGTACTCGGCCGCGTCGTAGGTGTTGGCGGCGACCAGCTCGGCATCAGGGCCGCCGATGTAGTCGACGTAATCGTGCTTGAGGACGTAGCCGCAGGTCGGCTGCGGCACCACGATGTGGTGACCCTGGCGCACCGCATCGGCGAGCACCTCCACGTTCTTGCGGCCCTGGGCCACGAACCGGTCGACATCGCCGCTGTGCAGCCACGGAGCCCCGCAGCACACCTGCCCGGCGGGCAGATCGCAGCTGATGCCGTTGCGCTCGTACACCCGCACCAGGTCCTTGCCGATCTGGGGGCTCTGGTACTCCACCAGGCAGGTGGCGAAGAGGGCGACCCGGCCCTGGTCGCGGCCGACGGTGGCCGGCTCGGGCGCGCCGCGACGCGCGAACCAGGTGCTGAAGCGTTGCCGCGCGTAAGGCGGCAGAACCCGCTGGGCGGCGATCCCCACGGTCTTCTCCATCAGCCGGCGGGTGAGCGTGCCGGTGGAGCCGATGGCCCGGTTGGCGATGGGCGCGAGCGCGGTGTTCACCTTCCCCACCAGGTCGGTGCGGGCCAGCGCCTGGTTCTGCAGGCGTTCCTTGACGGAGAGCCGGCGGTTGCGCACCTTCACCTGCTCGGCCCGCATCATCAGCCGGGGGAAATCGAGGTTCCAGTCGCTCTGGCCCGGGATGTAGGGGCAGTTGATGTAGCAGAGCTTGCACTGGAAGCACTCGTCCACGACCTGGTCCTGCTCGGCTGCGGTCAGCTTCGCTGCGTCCTGGTCGTCGTGGCGGTCGATGAGCTCGAACAGCGTAGGGAACGACGTGCAGAACTTGAAGCACAACCGGCACCCGTGGCACAGGTCGAAGACCCGTACCAGCTCCTCGCGCAGGTCGGCTTCGTCGAAGTACTTGGGATGGAACGGGTCGTAGGTGGTGGTCATCAGTACCTCGGCGGGGGCGCTCGGGGCGCAGGACGGGGCGCGTGATACCAGGAGGGGGGACGGTCTCCCGTCCCCCCTCACGATGGTCACCAGCGCGGGCGCGCTGGTCGGTCGGCAAGTAGGTCAGGAGATGGTCTCGAGGCCCTGCGAGAACCGGCCGGCATGGCTCTTCTCGGCCCGGGCGAGGGTCTCGAGCCACTCCGCGATCTCCTCGAAGCCCTCCTCGCGGGCGGTCTTGGCGAAGCCGGGATACATCTCCGTGTACTCGTAGGTCTCGCCCGCGATCGCCGACTTGAGGTTCTCCGCGGTGCTGCCGACGGGCTCGCCGGTGGCCGGGTCTCCGACCTCGGCGAGGAAGTCGAAGTGGCCGAAGGCGTGACCGGTCTCACCCTCTGCCACGGAGCGGAAGAGCGCGGCCACGTCCGGATAACCCTCCACGTCGGCCTTCTGCGCGAAGTACAGGTAACGACGGTTCGCCTGGCTCTCGCCGGCGAACGCTTCCTTCAGGTTCTCATGTGTCTTGCTGCCCTTGAGCTCAGGCATGCGCGTCTGCGCCTCCTCGTGCGTGTCGGTGTTGTTCGTCGATGACCACGTCGCCACCACGGTCGATCTCGGCCTGGCAGGTCGGGCACAGGCCGCGGAAGACGATCTCGGTGGCCGACACCACGTACCCGTGGTCGTTGCCCTCGGGAACGTGGACGTCGGTGAAGTCGGCGTAGATGTCGTGCACCTCCCCGCATCGATCGCACACCAGGTGATGGTGGGGATCGAGGTTCGGGTCGAAGCGGGCCGACCCGGTGCCCAGATCGAGCTGGACCAGCTCACCCATGGCCGCGAGATCGTTGAGCGTCTGGTAGACGGTCCGTAGCGAGATGGTCGCCATCTCGGCCCGGACCTGCTCGTAGACCGACTCGGCGGTGGGGTGCGCCTCGTTCCCGGCCAGAGCGCGGAAGATGCACTGCCGCTGCGGCGTGATCTTCAGGCCCTGCTGCCGGAACAGCTCGGTGAGCTCGGCTGGCGACTTCACGGGTGCCACTCTAGCAGTACTTTTCAATGATTGTTACCTAGCCATCGGTGAGATTTCTGTCTCCGAACCGCCCCTGTCCCGAACGTGTGGTGCTCGCTCGACTGCCGCCGAGGCCACCGTTCACCACGGTGTTCGCGGCAGGTCTGGCCGCCCGCCCGCGCCGCGAGCGCCAGTACCATGACGCGGTCCGTCCCCCCTCGCTCAGGAGAGCCCATGCCCGCCGCTTTCGACCGCCCCGACGTGCTGAGGCGGCTGGCAAACACCCACTTCGACGTCCTGGTCATCGGTGGGGGCATCACCGGTGCGGGGTGCGCGCTGGACGCGGCCTCACGGGGGTTGCGGACCGCACTGGTGGAGCGCGACGACTTCGCCTCGGGTACGTCGTCGAAGTCCTCGAAGCTGGTCCACGGGGGCTTGCGCTACCTGCAACAGGGCGACGTCCGGCTGGTGTACGAAGCCCTCCATGAGCGCCAGCGGCTCCGTCACAACGCGCCGCATCTGGTCAGGATCCTGCCGTTCCTGCTCCCGGTGTTCACCGGCAGAGGCGGCGTGGTGCCCAAGAAGCTGTCCCGGGCGCTCGGGTCCGCCATGTGGATGTACGACCTCACGGGCGGCTACCGCATCGGCAAGCTCCACAAGCGCATCTCGCCCCGCGAGGCGCTCGAGCACATGCCGACCCTGCGCACCGACCGGCTGGCCGCGTCGTACCTCTACTACGACGCGCAGGCCGACGACGCCCGACTGACCCTCACCGTGGCCCGGACCGCCGCCCTCGACTTCGGCGCCGCGGTGGCCAACGGGGTGGGGGTGCTCGAGATCCTGAAGGACTCGGCCGGCCGGGCCCGCGGGGTACGAGCGGCCGCCGACGGTGAGGAGCTCGAGATCCGTGCCGACGCGGTGGTGAACGCTGCGGGGGTGTGGGCCGACGAGGTGCGAGCGCTCGACGAGGGGGCCGATCCCCACACCATTCGGCCTGCCAAGGGGGTCCACATCACCGTGCCGTGGGCCAAGGTACGCAACGACATCGCCGCGGTGGTGCCGGTCCCGAAGGACAAGCGCTCGGTGTTCGTGGTGCCCTGGGGCGCGTTCACCTACATCGGCACGACGGACACCGACTACGACGGACCCCTCGACGACCCGCAGTGCACCCGCGACGACATCGACTACCTGCTGCGGGCCATCAACTTCTCGGTCACCTCGGAGATCACCGAGCGGGACATCACCGGCACCTGGGCCGGTCTGCGCCCCCTGGTGCGCGACGCCGCCAGCGAGCGCACCGCCGACCTGTCCCGCCGCCACCGGGTGCAACGATCGCCGAGTGGGGTGGTGACCATCACCGGGGGCAAGCTCACCACCTACCGCGAGATGGCCGCCGAGACCATCGACGAGGTGCTCGAGCACGTGCTCGGGGCCAAGGTGCTCGAGCGGGCTCAGCGCCACAGCCGCACCAAGCGTCTCCGGTTGCGTGGGGCCGCCGGCTACGAGGAGCTGCGCTCGTCGGAGCTCGAGGCGTCAAGGGTGGGCCGGGCCACCCTCGAGCACCTCGCCGACCGCTACGGCGGGGAGGCCCGCACGCTGCTGGCCATGATCGAGCGGGACCCTGGGCTGTCCCGGCCGCTGGTGGAGGGCCTGCCGTACCTGCGGGCCGAAGCCGTGTACGCCGCCCGCTACGAGATGGCCCGCAGCCTCGACGACATCCTGTCGCGCCGCACCCGGGCCCGGCTGCTCGGTCGCGACGCCTCCGCGGCGGCGGCGCCGGAGGTGGCGGCGCTGGTGGCCCCCGACCTCGGCTGGGATCGAACGGAGCAGGCCCGCCAGGTGGACGATTACCGCCAGCAGGTCGAGCACGAGCGGCACGCGCCCGACCTCCCCGAGACCGCCCTCGACGCCGCGATGGGAGCATGACGTGACCGGAGACCTGAGCGCCGCGGACGACCAGCTGGGCCCGGGCGCACCGACCGCCCCCATCGAGCTGGCGGGCGGCCCCGCCTCGGCGGCGGCTCGCCTCGAACTGCCGTTCGTCGGGGTCGACGACGCGCTGCTCGAGCGGCTCCGGGGAGTGTGCGCCTCGGTGACCCGCGACGCCGCCGAGCTCGCCGAGGCCAGCCGCGACTGGTGGCCGTTGGCGATGACCTGGGCCCTGGACGGCCAGGTGGCCTCCCTCGCGGCCGCGGTGGCCCGGCCCACCACGCCCGCCGAGGTGGCAGAGGTGGTGCGGATCTGCGACGCGGCTGGTGTGCCAGTGACCGCCGCGGCCGGTCGCAGCGGGGTGTGCGGCGGGTCGATCCCCCTCTACGGCGGGGTGGTGCTCGACCTGTGCGGGCTGTCGGGCATCCGCGACGTCGACGACACGTCGCTGGTGGTCGACGTGGCCCCGGGGACCTTCGGCGACCACTTCGAGCACGAGCTGCGGTCCGGGCACGGGCTCACCGTCGGGCACTGGCCGCAGTCGATGGCCCTCTCCACCGTCGGTGGCTGGCTGGCCTGTCGCAGTGCCGGGCAGCTGTCCACCCGGTACGGCAAGATCGAGGACCTGGTCGTCGGCCTCGACGTGGTGCTCGCTGACGGCCGCACCATCCACACCGGCGGCCACGCCCGCCAGGCATCCGGTCCCGATCTCAACCAGCTCTTCGTGGGCTCCGAGGGCACCCTCGGGATCATCGTGGGGGCCCGCCTGCGGGCCCGGCCCGCCCCGCCCCACCCCCGCCAGGTCGCGTTCGGCTTCCGCTCGTTCGAGGACGGTCTCGACGCCTGCC
>NZ_DAIUCK010000030.1:0-29106 GCF_036846205.1 Rhabdothermincola sp.
GGATGTACGCCGGCCGCACCACCACCGGCAGGCCGATGCGCTCGACCACCTCCATCGCCTCGTCGAGGGTGTGGGCGATGCCCGACGCCGGGGTGGCGAGGCCGATCTCCCCCATCGCGACCTTGAACCGCTCGCGGTCCTCCGCGGTGGCGATGGCCTCGGCGTTGGCACCGATCAGCTCGACGCCGAACTCGTCGAGCACACCGCCCTGGGCGAGCTCCATGGCGAGGTTGAGCGCCGTCTGACCCCCGAGCGTCGGCAGGACGGCATCCGGACGCTCCCGCTCGATGATCCTGGCCAGGATGCCGGCGTCAAGCGGCTCGACGTAGGTGGCGTCCGCGAAGTCGGGGTCGGTCATGATCGTCGCCGGGTTCGAGTTGGCGAGTACCACCCGGTAGCCCTCGTCCCGTAGCACCCGGCAGGCCTGCGTCCCTGAATAGTCGAACTCGCAGGCCTGGCCGATCACGATCGGTCCCGAGCCGATCACCATGATGGTCTCGAGGTCGTCCCGGCGCGGCACTAGCGGTGTTCCTCCATCAGCTCGTCGAACAGCGCGAACAGGTACCTGGCGTCGTGCGGCCCCGGCCCGGCTTCCGGGTGGTACTGCACCCCGAACGCCGGCACGTCCCGGCAGCGGATGCCCTCCACGACACCGTCGTTGAGGTTCCGGTGGGTGATGTCCGCGGTGGTCGCGATCGAGTCCTCGTCGACCGCGTAGTTGTGGTTCTGGCTCGTGATCTCCACCGCACCCGTACGCAGCCGGCGGACCGGGTGGTTGCCGCCGTGGTGGCCGAAGGGCAACTTGTAGGTGCGACCACCGATCGCGGTGGCCAGCAACTGGTGGCCGAGGCAGATCCCGAAGATCGGCACCTTCCCGAGCAGCTCGCCCACACTGGCGGCCACACCGGACACGGCCGAGGGGTCACCGGGACCATTCGAGAGGAAGACCCCGTCCGGAGCACGCTCGAGCACCTCCTCGGCCGGGGTGGAGGCCGGGACCACCTCGACCGTGGCGATCTCCCCGAGGTGGCGCAGGATGGTGGTCTTGATGCCGAGGTCGTAGGCCACGACCCGCTTCGATCTGCTCCCCCGAGCCGCGCTTCGCGGCGAGAACGTGTACGGCTCCGCGCAGGTGACCTCACGCACCAGGTCCCGCCCGTCGGTGCCCGGCTCCTCCGCCGCCGCCCGCGCCAGTGTCGCCTCGTCCGCGGTGCCGAAGGCACCGGGCATCGCGCCCGCCTCGCGGATGTGGCGGGTGAGCCGCCGGGTGTCGATGCCCGCGATCCCGGCGATGCCGTGCCGGCGGAGGAAGCCGTCGAGGTCATCGTCGCTGCGCCAGTTGCTGCGGCGGCGGGCCAGGTCCCGGATGACCACGCCTCGGCAGTGCGGGCGCCGGGCCTCGTTGTCCTGCTCGGCCACGCCGTAGTTGCCGATATGGGGGTAGGTGAAGGTGATGATCTGGCCGGCATAGGACGGGTCGGTGATCACCTCCTGGTAGCCCGTCAGGACGGTGTTGAACACCACCTCACCGGCAGTGACGCCGGAGGGTGGTTGGGCGCCGATGGCTTCGCCTTCGAAGGTCGTGCCGTCCGCGAGCACCAGGAGCGCTTCTCGCACGGTCATCGTTGCGCCTCCCCGTCGATCACGACCGGCTCACCCCACCGCACGGTGTGGCGCACCTTCCCGGTGAGGGTGCGGCCCGCATACGGGTTGTTGTGGCTCCGGGAGGCGCTGCGAGCGGGATCGACCACCCACGATGCCTCCGTGTCGATCACGCAGAGGTTCGCCGGCCGGCCCACCGCGATCGGCCCGCCGTGGGCGTCTTCGATGCGGGCAATGGCCGCTGGTTGCCATGACAGGAGCGCGAGCACCCGCTCGATCGGCAGCTCCAGCTCGGTCAGTGCCAGCGCGAGCGCGGTCTCGAGGCCGACCATGCCGCAGGGAGCTTCGTCGAAGGGGGCTTCCTTCGTCTCCTGGGTGTGGGGCGCGTGGTCGGTGGCGATGGCGTCGATGGTCCCGTCACCGAGGCCCCGCTTGATCGCAGCCACGTCGGCGTCGGTGCGCAGGGGTGGGTTGACCTTGTAGACCGGGTCGTAGCCGGCGAGCTCGGCGTGGGTGAGGGTGAAGTGGTGGGGACATGCCTCGGCGGTGACGGGTAGGCCCGCGGCCTTCGCCGCTCGCACGAGCTCTACCGATCCGGCGGTCGAGAGGTGCTGGAAGTGCATCCGGGCACCGGTCAGCTCGACCAGGGCCAGGTCGCGGCTCACCATCAGCTCCTCGGCCTGAGCGGGGATGCCGGGGATCCCGAGGCGCGACGACCAGGCGCCTTCGTGCATGTGGCCGCCTCGGGAGAGTGACTCGACCTCGCAGTGCTGAGCGAGTGTGACGTCGAGACCGCTCGCGTACTCGAGCGCCCGACGCATCAGACGCTCGTCCTGCACCCCGCGCCCGTCGTCGGTGAACAGGCGCACGCCAAGCGAGGCCATCTCACCCATCGGCGCCAACTGCTCTCCCTCGCGGCCCACCGTGATGGCCCCGGCGGTGAACACCTCGCACAGACCCCGCTTGCCGAGATCGAGCACCTGGGAGACGACCGCCGCGTTGTCGACCGTCGGCTCGGTGTTGGGCATGGCCACCACGGCGGTGAACCCACCGAGGGCGGCGGCCCGGGAGCCGGACTCGACCGTCTCGGCCTCCTCCCTGCCCGGCTCCCGCAGGTGCGTGTGGAGATCGACCAGCCCGGGGGCCACGATGCAGCCGGTGGCGTCGAGCACCCGGGCCCCGCCGGGGTCGAGGCTCGGGCCCACCGCCAGGATCCGCCCGTCGGCGCCCACGGCCACGTCGGCCGGTCGTTCGCCCTCCTGGTCGACCACCCGCCCGCCGGTGACCACCAGCACCGCCGCCTCAGCCACGATCGACCCCCTCCAGCTGTGTGCCCGAGCCGAGCAGTTGGAAGAGCACGGCCATGCGTACGGCCACGCCGTTGCGGACCTGATCCACCATCACCGCGTTGGGCAGGTCAGCGACCTCGGCCGCGATCTCCACCCCACGGTTCATGGGCCCTGGATGCATGACGATGGCGTCCGGGCCCAGGTGCTCGGCTCGCCGGGGGGTGAGCCCGTAGCGGGCCGTGTACTCGCGCAGTGATGGGAGCAGGGCCTCCCGCTGGCGTTCGAGCTGCATGCGGAGCAGGTAGACGACGTCGACCTTGGACAGTGTCTGGTCGAGGTCGTGTTCGACGGTCACCGGCCATCCCTCGAGGCTCGGCGGCAACAAGGTGGGGGGCGCCACCAGGACCACCTCGGCGCCCAGCATCGTGAACGCGAGCACGTCGCTGCGCGCCACC
The DNA here is from genome assembly GCF_036846205.1 of Rhabdothermincola sp. Lineage (NCBI taxonomy): Bacteria > Bacillati > Actinomycetota > Acidimicrobiia > Acidimicrobiales > Iamiaceae > Rhabdothermincola > Rhabdothermincola sp. The sequence continues at coordinate 3,347 of NZ_DAIUCK010000030.1, forward strand.
CGGCTGTGCTTGATGTCGCCGACGATCGCGATGCGCCGTCCCTGGAGCGACCCGAGCCGCTGACGGATCGTGTAGCAGTCGAGCAGAGCCTGCGTCGGGTGCTCATGCCATCCGTCACCGGCGTTGACGATCACCGACGACGCCCACCGAGCGATCTGCCAGGGGACGCCCGCGCTGGCGTGCCGCACGACGATGGCGTCCACCCCCATGGCTTCGATCGTCTGGACCGTGTCGCGTAGGGACTCGCCCTTCTTCACCGACGACGTGCCCACACTGAAGGTCATGGTGTCCGCGCCCAGACGCTTCGCCGCGGTCTCGAACGACAGCCGGGTCCGGGTCGAGTCCTCGTAGAAGAGGGACACCACCGTCTTGCCTCGCAGCGCGGGGACCTTCGGGATCGCTCGCTCGGTGACCTCGACGAAGGAATCGGTGAGCCGCAGGATCTCCTCGATGCCTTGGACCCCCAGATCGGCCACCGAGAGCAGGTGGCTCACTTCACCATCTCCCCGAGCTCGACCGAGTCTGCGCCCACATCGACGACCTCATCGCGCCGGGTGGGCAGGTTCTTGCCAACGAAGTCCGGGCGGATGGGCAGTTCCCGGTGACCCCGGTCCACCATCACCGCGAGCTGCACCGCGCGGGCCCGCCCGTAGTCGGTCAGCGCGTCGAGGGCGGCGCGGATCGTCCGGCCGGTGAAAAGCACGTCGTCGACCAGCACCACGATCAAGCCGGTGAGGTCGAAGGGGATGTCGGTCACCGCTTCGGGCAGCACCGGCCGCAGCCCGATGTCGTCCCGGTAGAAGGCCACGTCGAGGGTGCCGACCGGTACCTCGACGTCCTCGATTCGCTGGAGCGCTGCGGCCAGGCGGCGAGCGAGCGGCACGCCACCGGTCTGCAGACCGACGAGCACCACGTCCCCAAGCCCGTGGTTGCGCTCGACGATCTCGTGAGCCATCCGCCAGACCGCCCGCTGGACGTCGTCGGCGTCCATGACCCGTTTCCGGGCAACGGAAATGCCCCCGAACGGGGGCGTCAGACGGCGTTCGCGCTCAGCCACACGCGGGCTCCTCCTGTCCGTTCGGGCCTCACCGGACCCGCTTCACGGTCAGGCAAGCATCCTAGCACCACTTCGACGAGCCGCTGCGCTTCACCAGAGCCAGCTGCACGCGGGTGTCGGGCTCCGTCCCCATCACCCTGGGCGGGCGTCGGCGGCGATCGCGGACAGCACTCCGTTCACGAACCGGCCCGACTCCTCGGTCGAGAACCGCTTAGCCAGCTCGACGGCCTCTGAGATCACCGCGCCGGTCGGCACGTCGGGCCGGTGGAGCAACTCGAACACCCCGAGGCGCAGGACCGCCCGGTCGAGCGCAGGCATCCTGGCGACGGTCCAGCCTCGGGCATAGGAGGCGATGACCTCGTCCAGCTCGGCCAGATGGTCTCCGACACCGCTCACCAGCTCCGCCGTGAACGCCTCTGGCGGGACCGGCAGCGTCTCCAGGACCATCGCCGGGGGCTGCCCTTTTGACTCTGCTTCGTAGAGCAACTCGAGTGCCCGCTCCCGCGCCTCGCGGCGGCTCCCGACGCCGCCGCGGTAAGGCGGTTCGCTCACGCCCGGGTGAGGTACTCGCCGGTGCGGGTGTCGACCTTGACCCGGTCGCCGGGGTTCACGAACAGCGGCACCTGCACGACCAGCCCGGTCTCGAGGGTGGCGGGCTTGCGTGCACCGGAGACCCGGTCGCCCTGGATGCCGGGCTCCGTCTCGGCGACGGTGAGCTCCACCGCCGCCGGCAGGTCGACCCCGACGATCTCACCCCCGTAGAGGTTGAGGACGGCCGCCGACCCTTCGACCAGATACTTCGTCGCGTCGCCGAGAGCGGCCGTGCCCACGTTCATCTGCTCATAGGTGGTGTTGTCCATGAAGACGTAATCGTCGCCTTCACGGTAGAGGAACTGCATCTCCCGCTTGTCGATGATCGCCCGCTCGACCTTCTCCCCGGCCCGGAACGTTCGCTCGAGCACGGCACCGGATCGGACGTTCTTGAGCGTCGTACGCACGAACGCCCCGCCTTTGCCGGGCTTGACGTGCTGGAACTCCACGACGTCGAACAGCCCGTCGTCGAGGTCGAGGGTCATCCCGTTCTTGAGGTCGTTGGTCGTGATGGTGGCCATGGCGTTCCTCGCTACCCGAAGGTGATCGGTCCGTACGCGTCACACGCTGGTGTGCTTCGGCGAGTGGGTCAGGGGTCGGCAGCCGTCCTCGAGCACCACGACGGTGTCTTCGACGCGGACCCCACCGTGCTCCGGGAGGTAGACGCCCGGCTCGACGGTGACGACGTTCGCGGCGACGAGCGTAGCATCGCTCGTCGCCGCCACTCGCGGTCGCTCGTGGATCTCCAGACCCACCCCGTGCCCGGTGCCGTGCAGGAAGGCATCCGCCCACCCGGCGGCGGAGATCACCGACCGACAGACCGCGTCGACCTCACTGGCCGCTGCCCCGGCCCGCACAGCGTCCACGCCCCGCTGCTGGGCCTCGGTGACCACCTCGAGCATCCGCTGCTGCACCTCGGACGGCTCGCCCACCGCAACCGTCCGGGTCATGTCCGAGTGGTAGCCGTCCACCAACGCACCGAAGTCGAGCACCACCAGGTCACCTTCGGCGATGACCCGGTCAGACGGGCGGGCGTGCGGCTTCGCCCCGTTCGGGCCCGAGGCGACGATGGTCTCGAAGGACGGGCCGTCGGCACCGAGCCGGCGCATCTGGTACTCGAGCTCCGAGGCGAACTCCCGCTCGGTGGGCTCCTCCGCCAGGCGCTCCCGGACCGACGCCAGGGCCTGATCCGCGATCGCCGCGGCCCGTGAGAGCCTCGCCAGCTCCCCGCCGTCTTTGACCGCCCGCAGCTCCTCGACGAGCCCCTCGGTCGGCACCAGCTCCGTGCCCGGAAACCACTCGTGTGCGAAGGCCCGTTGCTGTGCCCAGGTCACGTGGTCGGCTTGCAGGCCGAGCCGGCGCAGGCCGCGGGCCGCACCAGCTATCACCTCTCGATGCCCGGTACCGGTGACCTCGAGGCGCGCCCCGACCGAGGCGGCCCGGAGCTGTTCGGCTGCCTGCTCGCCGTAACGGCCGTCGGTGACGATCACCAGCTCATCGGCGGTGACCAGCACCAGTCCGGCCGAGCCGGTGAACCCGGTGAGGTAGCGCACGTCCACGAGGTTGGTGACCAGCACACCGTCGCAGCCCATCTGCTCGAGCCGGGCCCGCAGCCGCTCGGCGCGCGACGCGACATCCATGGGCGGCATCCCGCCGCCGGTCGGGGCCGACTCCGGGAGACTCATCACCGGCCCAGCGTGCGGACCATCGCCTCGACAGCCAGCACGTACCCGTCGTCCTTGAACCCCGCGATGGTGCCCACCGCCACCGGGGCGACCACCGAGACATGCCGCCACGGCTCCCTGGCGTAAGGGTTGGAGAGGTGTAGCTCGATCACCGGTCCGTCGAAGGCGGCCAGCGCGTCATGGATCCCCCAGGCATAGTGGGTGAACGCCCCGGCGTTGATGACGATGCCGGCACAGCGCCCGCGGGCCCGGTGGATAGCGTCGATGAGCGCGCCCTCGTGGTTGGACTGGAGGTGCTCGAGCTCGTAGCCGTGGCGGTCCGCGCACTCCCGGGCCAGACCGACCAGGGTGTCGAGGGTGGCGGTGCCGTAATGCCGGGGGTCGCGTTCACCCAGCAGGTTCAGGTTGGGCCCGGACAGGAGCAGGATCGTGGGGCGGCTCATGCCGGTTCCTCCGGTCGCTCGCGGATCGCTTCGAACGCCTGGTCAAGCACGGGGCGATCGATGCCGGTGACCGGCTCGACCCCATTCGGCCCGTCGAGCACGAAGGTCAGGCCCGAGACCGCCTTCTTGTCCCGGGCCATCAGCTCGACCAGCTCATCGAGGTCGACGCCCGGGGGCAGCCTGCTCGGCAACCCGTACGCGCTCACCACCCGCCGGTGCTCGGCCACCCGCTCGTCGTCGATCCGGCCCAGTGTCCGGGCCAGCTCCGCCGCATAGACCAGCCCGATGGCCACCGCTTCGCCGTGCCGAAGGTCGTAGTGCCCGGCGGTCTCCAACGCATGGGCGAGGGTGTGGCCGTAGTTGAGGACCGCCCGCCTCCCCCCTTCCCGCTCGTCGCTGCCGACCACCTCGGCCTTGATCCGCACGCACGCCGCAACCCGCTCGTCGAGGGGGAGCTCGTCGAGGCGGCCACCGCCGAGGAAGTGGTACTTCGCCAGCTCACCCAACCCGCTGCGGTACTCGCGCTCGGGCAAGGTGGCCAGCACCTCGGTGTCGCACAGCACGGCCTGCGGTTGCCAGAACGCGCCAACCAGGTTCTTGCCCTCGGGCAGGTTCACCCCCGTCTTCCCGCCGACCGCGGCGTCGATCTGCGCCAGGAGCGTGGTGGGCACGTGCACCACCGCCACGCCCCGGTGGTACACGGCGGCTGCGAAGCCCGCAGTGTCGGTGACCAGGCCTCCGCCCAGCGCGACCACCACATCGGCGCGAGTGAGCCCCCAGCGACTGAACTCGCGGCACAGCTGCTCGACAGTGGCGAGCGACTTGGCCTCTTCGCCGTCACCCATGAGAAAGACCTGGTGCTCGCGACCGGGGTCGACCTCCACTGGGATGCCAGCCTGGGTGACGATGGCCACCCGGCGGCTGCGCTCCGGAATGACCGACGCCAGCGAGGACCGCACGCCCGGACCGACGAGGACGTCGTAGCTGCGGTCGCCCAGCGCCACGGGCACGACGATCACCGCGTGCCCTCCCCCACCGCGGCGATCACCTGCTCGGCCACCTCGCCTGCCTCGAGCCCGTTAATGTCGACCACCACGTGGGCGGTCTGCTGGTACAAGCCGGCGCGCTCTTCGGCCAGCCTGGCCACCGTGCCGGCCGGGTCCTCGGCCACGAGGGGCCGGTGATCGCCCGTACGCACCCGCTCGGCGAGCAGCGCGGGGTCTGCGCGCAGCCAGACCACCGTGCCCGCGTCACGCAGCGCGGCCCGGTTGCCGGCGTCGAGCACGGTGCCTCCAGCCGCGGCGATCACCGCCGGCTCCTCGGTGGCGAGCAGCTCGCGCAGGACCTCCGCCTCCACGACCCGGAACGCCGCCTCGCCGCCTTCGGCGAAGAGCTCGGCGACCGTTCGGCCCGTGCACGCCTCGACCGCCTCGTCGCTGTCGTGGAACGGCCGACCCAGACGCCGCGCGACCAGGCGCCCCACCGTGGTCTTGCCCGCCCCCATCATGCCGATGAGCACCACATGGCTCACGAGCTTGGCTCCGGGAAGGCCTCCCGCTCGTCCCAGTTGAGCGGCTCGCCACCTGCCGCGACGTCGACCACCCGCTCGGTCGCCAGCCGAACCTGCTCGCGGTAGCCGGCCACGTTGCGCTCCAGCTCGCCCAGGCTGTCGCCCCCGAACTTGCGAGCCACCTCGTTGGCCAGGACCAGCGCGGTCATCGTCTCCGCCACCACGCCCATCGCGGGCACGGCGGTCACGTCGGTGCGCTCCTTGAACGACACCGTCTCCTCCTTGGTCGCGGTGTCGACCGTCTGCAAGGTGGGGCGGTTCAAGGTGGCCAGCGGCTTCATCGCCGCCCGGGCCACGATCAGCTCGCCCGTCGACATGCCGCCCTCGATGCCACCGGCCCTGGTGGTCTGCCGTACGTACGTTCCCGCCTCACGGTCCCAGGTGATCGCGTCGTGGGCCTCGCTTCCCCGCCGGCGAGCGACGTCGAAGCCCTCGCCGATCTCCACCCCCTTCACCGCCTGGATGCTCAGCAGCGCCTGCCCGAGAAGCCCGTCGAGCTTGCGATCCCAGTGGACGTGGCTGCCGAGCCCCACCGGCACGCCGTAGGCGAGGACCTCCACCACCCCGCCGAGGGAGTCGCCGTCGCGCTGGGCGGCCTCGATCGCGGCGATCATCTCAGCCTCAGCCACCGGGTCGAAGCAGCGCAGGGGCGACGCGTCGACCCGGCCCAGGTCGCCGGGGCCGGGGCGGACACCCTGGGCGGTCACCGGCCCGAGCTGGATGACGTGTGAGAGGACCTCGATTCCCAGGTGCCGCAGGAGCGCCTTGGCCAGGGCCCCTGCGGCGACGCGCGCCGCGGTCTCGCGGGCCGAAGCCCGTTCCAGGACGTTACGGGCATCGATGAAGTCGTACTTCTGCATGCCAGCGAGATCGGCATGGCCCGGCCGGGGACGGGTGAGCGGGGCCGCGGTGCGGCCTGGCGCGGGCGACATCTCCTCGGTCCACTTGCGCTCCCACTCGCTGTTCGCGATCTCGACGGCCACCGGCGAGCCCAAGGTGAGGCCGTGGCGGACCCCCGCCAGGATCGTCAGCTCGTCCTGCTCGAAGCGCATCCTGGGGCCCCGCCCGAACCCGAGCCGGCGGCGTGCCAGCTCCAAGGCAATCTCCTCGGCCGTGATGGGCAGGCCCGCCGGGAGACCCTCGACCACCACCACGAGGGCGCGACCGTGGGACTCACCGGCAGTCAGGAAGCGGAGCACCCGCTCAATCTACCGGTGGCCCACCACCCGCTCGAAGCCCGTTGCGCGCTATGCGGGCGAGACCAGTGAGCTGCTCGCCAGCACGGCGATGATGGTGCCCAGCGCGAGGAAGGGCCCGAAGGGGATGGGCTGGCTCCTGCGCCGGACGGCCAGCATGACCATGCCGACGATCGCACCGCCGATGAAGCCGAGCAACATGGCCCACAGCACCAGCCCGATCGCCGTCATGGTGCTGCTGCCGAGCCACCCCACGTACAGGCCCATCACCGCGGCCAGCTTCACATCGCCGAAACCCATCCCGCGCGGGTACACGAGGTGCGCGAGCAGCAGGAAGCCGAAGTACATCGCCGCCCCCACCAGCGCGTACCGGATCTGCTCGGCTGCGCCGTCCATGATCGACACCACCACGATGAGCACCAGGGAGATGGCCAACGTGGGCAGCACGATGAGGTCAGGCAGTCGGTAGAGCTCGATGTCGATGACCGACACGGTCAGCAAGACCGCGAACAGCAGGAGGTAGCCGACGAGGACGCCTGGCGATGCGTCCTCGAACCGCACGGCCGCCAGGGCGAACAACCCGATCATCAGGACGTGGATCCACAGATACTTGCCGGTCAGCCGCACCGCCGGAAGCGGGGCCAGTGGGAGCCGGTCCGGCACGCGGTCGATCAGCACGCCGGCGAACCACCCGGCCGGGAGCGCGGCGACCACGCAGAGCATGAGGCGGACGATCACGAGCGCTCACCGTACCGGCCGCCCACCAGCGGGCCCGGCGATCGGTCGGTGCATGACACAGACGGGCGCGCCAGCAGGGAGAACGGCTGCTCCGGGCGGTCGGCGCGGAGCGAGCGGAATAGGAGGCTCAACCGTTGACCGAGCCCAGGAACTTGATGAGCAGCTCGCGGTTGATGGGATCTTCCTCGTCGTCGACCTCGGCCAGCGCCCGTTCACGCTCTTCCTGGGTGGTCGCCTTTGCGGCCGCGGCGACTGCTTTGGCCGCCCGGGGGCTGAGGTTGGCGAGTTGCCGGGCGATCTCGGCCGCGTCACTCGGATCGGAGATCCCCTCGCTACCCACCTCTGTCGGGGTCGGTTCCTCGGTCGGCTCCGAGTCGACTGCAGCCGGAGCGGTGACGGGCTCGCGCTCGATGACCAACGCGTCCGGGTCGAAGGGGGTGAACTCGTCGACTCCGGCCGGCTCCGCCGATGCCAGCCGGTCATCGACCGATCCGATGGTCTCCTCGAGCACCACCGTCTCTTCCACCGAAGCGGCGAGCAGGGTCGGAGGCACGCCGAGCCGGGCGTTCTCCGGCGCCTCCCCGACGGTCACCAACCCGTCCTCGACGAGTTGCTTGACCGTCCGGCAGGCATCGAGGTCGCTCAGCTCGAGCGCTTCACCCAAGCCGCCGACAGTCGTGCCGCCCCCGACGGCCACGATGGTCGACCAGCGCTGCCGGTCCAGCGTGACTGAATCACCAGGGAGTTGGGCGGCAAGCGAGACCCAGGCGTCGAGGGAGGGCACGACAGCCTCGATCGCTCGCCACTCCTCCAGCAGCTTCTCCGCCTCAGCGAGGGTGGCTTCGACCTCGACGGGGTCGAACCGTTCGGCGGGTGCCTCATCGGCATCGAAGACGAAGCTGCCATCCTGGAACCGCAAGAGCTCGAACATCACCTCGACGGCGCCCCCGGCACGAGGAGCGCCGGTGGCGGCGCAGCTCACGATCTGCCCCCCGTCGACCCACACGTTGCCTTCACCGCGGCTGCCCTCGACCCGGAGACGACCGGTCTTCTTGGTCGACGCCAGCAGGCGCATCACATCAGGAAGGGCAAAGGTCTCGATCGTGCCCTGCAGTGCCACGGTGACCTCCGGGTCGGCGGTTCGGAATTCTTCTCCCATCGGCAGCCGAGCCTCGCAAGTGAAGGGTTCGGCCCGGATCCGCGGGCCGGGCGACCTTAGCGAACCCAGCCCTCGAGGGGAACGGACGGCTTGGCGGGCCCGTCGCCAGGGAGGCTCAAGCGACCGCCAGGCGGTCGCGAGCCGCGGCGCGCATGGCCTCGAGCGGCGGGGGCTGCCCCGTGAACTGCTCGAACTGCAGGGCCGCCTGGTGCACGAGCATGCCGAGGCCGTTGACCGCCACCAGGCCTCTGCTCCGTGCCTCGCGCAGCAGCGGCGTCTCCGCTGGCACGTAGATCAGGTCCGCCACCACCTGCCCCGGGTGGAGCAGCCCCGTGTCCAGGGGCAGCCCCTGCTGGTCCGCCATCCCCACCGGGGTGGCGTTGACGATCAGGTCCGCCCCGGCCAACGCCGGCTGCTCGGCCGGCACCCCGGCCTCCCCCGCGAGGGCTGCCGCCGCCTGGCCCCGCTGCGCGCTGCGGTTGACGACCAGGACCTTGGCCGCGCCGGCTCGGGCCAGCGCGAGCACCACCGCCCGCGCCGCGCCACCGGCACCGAGCACTGCGCACACCCGGCCGGCAGGCTCGAAGCCCGTCTCCGCTTCGAGGGCCTGCACGAACCCGGCGCCGTCGGTGTTGTGGCCCACCAGCTCGGCTCCGTCGCGGGTCACGCAGTTCACCGCACCGAGGGCAGCAGCCTCGGGGCTGAGCCGGTCGACGCAGCCCGCGACCGCCGTCTTGTGGGGCATCGTCACCGACAACCCGTCGATACCCAGCGCCCGCACCCCGTCGAGCGCCCGGCGATGGTCGCCTCTGGCCACCTCGAAGGCCACGAAGACCCAGTCGAGCGCCAGCGCACGGAAGGCCGCGTTGAAGATCACAGGGGACAGGGAGTGCCGGACCGGGTCGCCGATCACCGCAGCCACCCGGGTGGTGCCACTCGGCGAGCCCTCGACCGACATCAGAGCAGGCCACGAGCCCGCGCGTCGCGCTGGGCCCGCAGAAAGTCGTCGTAGTCGTCCGTGAAGTAGTGGTGGCCCTCCTCGTCGGTGAGGACGTAGTAGAGCCACGGACCCTCCGCTGGGTTGAGCGCCGCCTCGAGCGACTCCCGGCCAGGAGAGGCGATCGGCGTGGGCGGCAGGCCGGGGAACCGCCGGGTGTTGTAAGGGGAGTCGATCTGCAGCTCCGAGCGGGTGAGCTGCTCCTTGTGTTCACCCAACGCGTAAAGCACCGTGGCGTCGATGCCGAGCGGCATCCCGGCAGCCAGGCGGTTGTAGATCACCCGGGCGATCTTCGGCTTGTCCTCGGGGACCTTCGCCTCCTCCTCGATCATCGACGCCACGATCACCACCTCGTAGGGGGTGAGCTGCCTGGCACCCGCCGCGCCCTCGAGCTTCTGCGTCGCCTGGTCGAGGCCGAGCTCCGCGGCGACCTGTTCGAAGGTCGAGACCATCTGGCGGACCAGCTTCTGCTCATCGAGCTCGTCGCCCTCCTCCACCCGGTAGGTGGCGGGGAACAGCAGGCCCTCGAGCGACGCTGACGGTGGCTGGTATCTGGAACGGATGTCCGACAGCGCCACGTCGAGCTCGGCCGCGCTCATCTGCGGGAAGGTCTCGAGGATGCGGGCCCGGATCTCCTGCAGCCAGAACCCTTCCGGGATGGGGAGCTCGGTGTACTTCGGTGGCAGCGGTCCCGCCTCCAGCCGGCTCACCACGTCGCCCATCGCCGACCGCTTCCGCAGGCCGTCGTAGAGACCAGCCCGGAAGGGCCCGGCATCCTTCCATCGCACGTAGTAGCGGAAGACAGTGGCGTTGGTGACGACACCCTCCCGCTCGAGCAGGCTGGCGATCTGCGAGGTCGTGCTGCCCTTCGGGATGGAGATGGTCACCTCCTCACCGGCACCGGCGGGGTCGATCTGGCGCATCAGCCAGATGCCTCCGACCAGGAGCACCAAAGCAGCGAACGCGCCGATCCCACCGAGCACCCAGGCCACCTTGCGGGCCCGGCTGCTCTCGGGCGGGATCACCACGTACTCGTCGTCATGCTCGGCCCCGGAGGGTGGGTCGGTCGTCAGATCGGTCATGTCGAGCTCTCCACCCCGGGTCGCCCGTCGAGCCAGGCCTGCAGGAGCACCGTCGCCGCAGCCTTGTCGACCACCCGCCGGCGGGCCTCGGCTCGCAGGCCTCGCTCGGTCAGCGCACGATCAGCGGTCACCGTGGTCAGGCGCTCATCGTAGGTCTCCACGGGGACGTGGAGCGCCGCGGCCAACTCGTCGACCTCCTCGAGTACCGCAGCGGCTGCGGGCCCGATCGAGCCGTCGAGCGACAAAGGCAGCCCGACCACGACGCGCTCGGCGGCCGTGTCATCCACCAGCTGCCCGATCCGCTGGTGATCGAGTGCTCGGTCACCTGATCGGGCCAGTACCTCCAGCGGTGAGGCCAGCGTGCCGGTGGGGTCACTCACCGCGACGCCGATCCGCTTGGTCCCGAGATCGAGGGCGAGCACTCTCACGGCGCGGCGGGCAGCCCGGCCGCGGCCCGCACCTGGGCCAGGGCGGCGTCGAGCGCGGACGGGTCCTTGCCCCCGGCGACCGCCAGCTCCGGGTGCTTGCCGGCACCGCCCCTGACGGTACGGGCCGCCTCGGCGATCAGCTCCGAGGCGTGCAGGCCCGAGTCGGGCCGCACCGCCGCGACCATCGCCACCCCGCCACCCTCCGGCGCGCTCCCGAGAACCACGCCTCGGATGCCGGGCTGGTCCCGCACGGCGAGGGCCAGGTCGCGCACCGCGTCGCGGTCCAAGCCGTCGACGCGGGCCACCACCACCCCTTCGACCGCGGTCGCTGCCAGCTCACCGGCCCGTCCTGTCGCCGCCTGGCGTTTGAGGGCCTTGATCTCGTCCCGGAGGGCCTTGACCTCCGCCACCCGTCGCTCGACGGCGTCGACCAGGTCGTCCGGGGCGACGCCGAGGAGCTGCGCGGCCTGGTTGATGCGCGCCTCCTCCCGGCGGAGCCGATCGATGGGGCCGAATCCGGAGATGGCCTCGATCCGGCGGATGTTCGAGCCGATCGAGCCCTCCGAGATGATCTTGATCGGTCCGATGTCACCGAGCGCCCGCACGTGGGTGCCGCCACAGAGCTCGGTGGAATGCGGGCCCGCCTCGAGCACCCGCACGATGTCACCGTACTTCTCACCGAAGAAGGCGATGGCACCCACCTGCTCGGCATGTTCCCTGGTCGTTTCGTAGTGGCGGACCGGGTGGTTGGCCAGCACCTCCCGGTTCACGAGATCCTCCACCCGAGCGATCTCCTCGGCGGAGAGCGCCTCATAGTGCGAGAAGTCGAACCGGAGCCGATCGGGCGCGACCAGCGAGCCCTGTTGCTTGACGTGGTCGCCGAGCACCTCCCGCAGCGCCCAGTGCAGCAGGTGGGTAGCGGTGTGGTTGCGGCGGATGGCGTCGCGCCGATCGCCGTCGATCGATGCGGTGACCTCCTGGCCCGGGTCGAGCTGTCCTTCGACCACCCGGGCGCGATGGCGGACCAGCCCCGGCGCCCCGTACACCGTGTCGAACACCTCCGCCCGACCGGTCTCGGAGACGATGGTGCCGGTGTCACCCACCTGGCCACCGGCCTCGGCGTAAAAGGGAGTGCGATCGAGCACGATGCTCACCGCACCGTCGACGTCATCGAGCACCGCCAGGACCCGGGCCTTGCTCTCGTACTCCTCCCGACCCGTGAACTCGGTCGGACCGAACTGTTCCAGCAACTCGCCGAACCGCTCGGCCAGCTCGTCGGCGCCTTCCGCCTTACGGGCCTCCTTCGCCCGGCGCCGCTGCTCGGCCATCTCGGCCGCGAAGCCCTCCTCGTCGACCGCCACACCTCGCTCGGCGGCGATCTCCTGGGTGAGCTCGAGCGGGAAGCCGTGAGTGTCGTGGAGCACGAACGCCACCGAGCCCGGCAGCACGTCGCCCTCACCCAGCTGATCGAGCTGGGCGTCGAGAATCGTGGTGCCTTGCTCGAGGGTCCGGCGGAAGCGCTCTTCCTCGTGCACCACCACGTCGCGCACGAACCCCTGGTTCTTCACCAGCTCCGGGTACGCCTCGCCCATGACCTCCACGGTCGTGTCGACCAGATCTGGGGCGACGAGCCCATCAACGCCGAGCAGGTAGGCGTGGCGCACGGCTCGCCTGATGATGCGGCGCAGCACGTACCCACGACCCTCGTTGGACGGGAACACCCCGTCGCTCACCAGGAAGGTGATCGCGCGGGCGTGATCGGCCATGATCCGCAGGCTCACGTCGGCGCGCTCGTCGGCGGTGTAGCGATGGCCACTGAGACGCTCGGCGCACGCCAGCAGCGGCCGCAGCACGTCGGTCTCGAAGACGGTGTCGACCCCCTGCAACAACGCGAGGTTGCGGTCGAAACCTGCGCCGGTGTCGACGTTGCGACTCGGCAGCTCGGTGAGCGACCCGTCGGGCTGCCGGTTGTACTGCATGAACACGAGGTTCCAGAACTCGAGGTAGCGCTCCTCGCCGCCGTGGGCCGGACCGCCCTCCGGGCCGTATTCGGGACCACGGTCGTAGTAGAGCTCGGTGTTCGGCCCGCACGGACCAGGCTGGCCCTTCTGCATCTCCCAGAAGTTGTCGGCCTCGCCGAGGCGCTGTATGCGCTCGGCTGGCAAGCCGATCGTGTCCCGCCAGATCTCCTCGGCCTCGTCGTCGTCGAGGTAGACCGTGACCCAGATGCGGTCACCGTCGAACCCGAGCACCTCGGTCGACAGCTCCCAGGCCAGCTCGATGGCCCCTTCCTTGAAGTAGTCACCGAAGCTGAAGTTGCCCAGCATCTCGAAGAAGGTGAGGTGCCGGGTGGTGGTCCCGACGATCTCGATGTCGCCCGTGCGCACGCACTTCTGCACCGAGGCCGCCCGGCGATAGGGCGGCGTCTCCTCCCCGAGGAAGTACGGCACGAACTGGTTCATCCCCGCGTTGGTGAACAGCGGCGCAGTCGGGTGGTGCGGGATCAGCCCCGACGACGGCACCGCGGTGTGACCGCGCTCCTCGAAGAAGTCGAGCCAGGCCCGCCGAAGCTGGTTCGCGGTCATGCGCTTCATGATCCAACCAGCGTACTGAGCGCGGACCCCGGGGCGTGCCGGGCCGGTCAGCTCCGGTCGAGCTCTGCTCGGATGCGTCGCTCCGCGTCGTGCATCGCCTCCCGACCTTCGGCGAGCGCCTCCCGGACCGTGCCGTGAACCGTCCGGGCTGCACCGAGCACCGCGTCAGCGACGGTGCCCGCCACCCGGTCGGCGGCCAGACGGCCCCGCACCTCTCGCACCCGGGCGTACGCGTACACCGCGCCGCCGAAGCCGGAGGCTGCGCCGGCGACGAACCAGAACAGCCGCTTGGGGATCACGCTGCCCTCCGGTGGCCGCGCCGCGCTCGGGCGCGTGATCGGCCGGGCCCACGAGCGCCGGGGCGGCCCACGAGCCGTCGGGCGAAACGACCGAGCCCCTTGAAGAACGCCACGAACCGGATGAGCGGGGCCCGGAACGCCAGGTAGCCCAGCCGTGACGCGGAATCGACGGTGACCGAGATGCTCTCGGCGGCCTCGAGAAGGTGGTCGACCCGATCGACCTCGGCCCCGGCCTCGCGCACCGTGCCACGGAGCTCTTCCAACAAGGGAATCGTCTCCCGATGCAGGAGCTCGACCGATGCGCGCAGGTCGCGCATCGTCCGCAGTAGTGACTGCGTGGCGTAGAGCAGCACGACCAGCGCGGCGAACACGCCCATCGCCACCAGGACAGCCGCCAGATCGCCCGCGCTCACGTGGCCCCACCCTGCGACCGGGGGCCGCGCAGCCGGTGCAGCCGCTCGGCGACCTCAGCCTCGAAGCCGTGCGTGGAAGGCTCGTAGTAGACCCGATCTGCCACCGAGGCAGGACGGTACTCCTGCGCGACCCATCCCTCCGGAGCATCGTGGGGATAGCGGTAGCCCTCGCCGTGCCCGAGTGAGCGCGCACCCCGGTAGCTGGCGTCGCGGAGGTGCCTCGGGACCTCCGACCCTCCCCCGCTCCGCACATCAGCAGCAGCCCGGCCGAGGGCCTCGATGACCGTGTTCGACTTCGGCGCGGTGGCGAGGTACAGCACGGCGTGCGCCAGGTTGAGCTGCGCCTCCGGCAGGCCCACGAACTCCACAGCCCGCGCCGCGGCGTCGGCCACCACGAGCGCCATCGGATCGGCCATCCCCACATCCTCCGACGCGAGGATCACCAACCGGCGAGCGATGAAGCGGGCGTCCTCCCCGGCTTCGAGCATGTGCGCCAGCCAGTACAGGCCGGCATCGGGGTCGGAGCCCCGGATGCTCTTGATGAAGGCGCTCACCACGTCGTAGTGATCGTCGCGGCCGTATCGCAGGGCCTTCGAACCGAGGGCCGCCTCGACGTCGGCGACGCTCACGTGCGGCGGCCATCCCCGCTCCGCGGCGAGCGCACCAGCCACCTCGAGGCTGGTGAGCGCGTGCCGGCCGTCACCGGCGGCCCGCTCGACGAGCAGGGCTCGGGCGTCGTCGTCGATCTGCGCGCCCTCGGCTCGCAGACCTCGCTCCACGAGCACGCCCACCGCCTCCGCTGAGAGCGGTTCGAGCCGGAACAGGGTGGAGCGGGACAACAGCGGCGGGTTGACCTCGAAGTAGGGGTTCTCGGTCGTGGCCCCGATGAGGACCAGCAGGCCCGACTCGACCGCGGGCAGCAGCGCATCCTGTTGGGCCTTGTTGAAGCGGTGGACCTCGTCGAGGAACAGGATGGTGCCCTGGCCGTACTGACCGAGCCGGTCCTGCGCCCGCTCGATCACCTCTCGCACGTCTTTCACCGAGGCGGACACCGCTGAGAGCTGCTCGAACGCCTTCGCGGTCGTCTTGGCCGTGAGCTGGGCGATGGTGGTCTTGCCGGTGCCGGGAGGTCCCCACAGGATCACCGAGGACAGCCGGTCAGCCTCCACCAGGGTGCGCAGCGGCTTGCCCGCGCCGAGCAGGTGCTCCTGGCCCACCACCTCGTCGAGAGTCGCCGGCCGGAGCCTGGCGGCCAGCGGCGCCTGCCGGGCGAGCTGATCCTCGGCTGCGGCAGCGAACAGGTCGTCGGCTCCCCCACGGGCCGGCTTCGGCATCGCTGCGAGGCTAGCCCCGGCTGTGGGAGCATCAGCGGGTGCGAGAGGTTCTCGTCGTGGTCTTCTGGCTGTGGCTGCTCACCTCGCTGACGGTCTACGCCTACCGCATCGTCCGCCGCCTCACCGGGGGCAAGCGCGCCGCCCAACGCCCCGCGGCCCCGGTCGCCACACCCGCATCCTCCGCACCACCCGAGCCTGGTCCCACCCTGCCGCCGCTCATCTCCTCCCCACCGGTCACCGACGACCGGGCCGCCGAGCCCGCAGCCGCGGTCACCAGCACGCCGATCACGGTCGCCGAGGCCGTGCGGGGCATCCAGATGCCCTGCGACCTCGCTCCCCTCGTCGGCTCGTCGTTGGCAGCGGCCGACCCTCACCGGGTCGTCTTCTCCACCACCGTCGCCACCGCTGAGCAGGTGAGCGGCGCGCTGGCGGGCGAGCTGGAACGGCTGGGTTTCAGCCTCCGCTCCATCGCCGAGAACCAGGCCGTGGCCACCAAAGCCGGCGCCGCGGTCACCGTGACCATCCACACCGATCTCAGCCCCTTTCCCACCGCTCCACCGGGAAGCGTGGTGGTGACCCTCGCCACCTGAGAACTCAGGTCACCTTCCGGGGTAGCAGCCGCAGACCCAGCTCCTCGAGCTGGGCCGGGTCGATCGCCGAGGGCGCACCGGTGAGGGGGTCCGCTCCCGACTGGGTCTTGGGAAAGGCGATCACCTCCCGGATGTTCTCCTCGCCCGCGAGCAGCGCGACCAGCCGATCGATGCCGAACGCGAAACCGGCATGGGGCGGAGCGCCGAACCGGAACGCGTCCAGCAAGAACCCGAATCGCCGACTGGCCTCGGCGTCGTCGATGCCGAGGAGGGAGAAAACGGTGCGCTGCACGTCCGCACGGTGGATCCGCACGCTGCCCGAGCCGAGCTCCCATCCGTTGAGCACCAGGTCGTACGCCTGGGACCGCACCGCGAGCAGCCGGGCCGGGTCGCCCTCGTCCAGCAAGGCCAGGTCGTCCGGATGCGGCATGGTGAAGGGATGGTGGGCGGGAATCGGCCTGCCGTTGTCGTCCAGGCCTTCGAACAGCGGGAAGTCGACCACCCACAAGAAGTTGAGGCCGCCCTCGTCCACCGGTGGACGGCCGAGCTCGAGGCGGAGCAGGCCGAGGACGTGACGGACGGTCGCCCGCTCATCGGCCACCAGCAGGAGCAGGTCTCCGGGCGACGGACCGAAGCGCTCCACGAGGGCGTGCAGCTCAGCCTCGCTCAGGAACTTGGCCACGGGGGAGGTGAGCGAACGGTCGTCCTCGACCTTCATCCACGCCAGACCCTTCGCTCCCCAGCGCTTGGCCTGCTCGGTCAACTCGTCGAGCTGCTTGCGGGTCCGCGACGCGCCACCTTCGACTCGGATGCCCTTCACGCAGTCGGCTCGAAAGGCGTTGAACGCCGTGCCGGCGAAGATCTCGGTGAGCTCGATGAGCTCCATCCCGAAGCGCACGTCGGGCTTGTCGGAGCCGAACCGCTCCATCGCCTCGCGCCAGGTGATACGCGGGAAGGGCGCGGGGCGGGTGCCGGTGACCGCTTCCACCGCATCGGAGACCGCCTCGGAGATGAACTCGAGCACCTCCTCCTGGGAGACGAAGCTGGCCTCGGCATCGAGCTGCATGAACTCGAACTGCCGGTCAGCCCGGAGATCCTCGTCGCGCAGACACCGGGCGATCTGGTAGTAGCGGTCCACCCCCCCGACCATGCAGAGCTGCTTGAACAGCTGGGGGCTCTGCGGGAGGGCGTAGAAGTGGCCCGGGGAGAGCCGTGAAGGCACGACGAAGTCCCGGGCCCCCTCCGGCGTGGAGGCGATGAGCATCGGGGTCTCGATCTCCACGAATCCCTGCCGTTCCATGGCCCGGCGCAGCGCACTGTTGACCCGGGCCCGGATCCGCAGGTTGCGCTGCATCCGGTCGGTGCGCAGGTCGAGGTAACGGTGCCGGAGGCGGAGGACCTCGTCGACCTCACCCCGCTCGTCGAGCGGGAACGGCGGCGGCTCCGCCGGGCTGAGCACCTCCACCCGGCAGTCGCCGATCTCGATCGCGCCGGTGGCCAGGTTGGGGTTCTCGGTGCCCTCGGGACGGGACCGCACCAACCCGGTCACCCGCACGACGTACTCCGATCGGAGGTCGTGGGCCCCGTCGACGACGCACTGCACGACACCGGTGTGGTCCCGCAGGTCCACGAAAGCCAGATGCTCGCCGTGCTCCCGCCGGCGGGCCACCCAGCCGCAGACCGCGACAGCCCGCCCCACATCAGCCGGGCCGAGCTGGCCGCAGTAGTCCGTCCGCATGGAATCGACGTGGGTCACCGATCTCTCCCGCTTCGGTCGTCGAGGCTCAGAGCAGCTTGTGGAGGCGGTCGAGCAGCTCGGTGCGGGCCAACCGCTCCTGACCCTGCTCGCCGCGGAGGTCTCGTAGGATCACCGTGCCAGTGGCCGCCTCATCGTCGCCGATGATGACCGCCCAGGCCGCCCCCGAACGGTCGGCAGACTTCATCTGTGACTTCATCGAGCGGCGATCGAAGCCCCGGTCGGCGCGGATGCCGGCCCGGCGCAACTCGAGGGTGATGGCCCGGGCGTGCTCACCACCGGTGACGTCGACCACGAACACGTCGATCCCGACTGGGGGCACGTCGAAGACGCCCTCCGCGTCGCAGGTCAGCAACACCCGCTCGATGCCTGACCCGAACCCGATGCCCGGCGTGGGTGGACCTCCCAGTGCCTCCACCAACCCGTCGTAGCGACCGCCACCGCCGATGGTGTTCTGCGCCGCGTCGAGCGCGCCGCTGCGAAACTCGAAGGTGGTGTGGGTGTAGTAGTCGAGTCCCCGTACGAGCCGTGGCTCGACCCGGTACCGGATGCCGATGCGGTCGAGGCCGGACCGGACCCGCTCGAAGTGGTCGACGGCCTGGTCCGACAGATCGTCGAGGATGCTCGGCGCGTCGGCGACGGCGGCCACGGTCTGAACTCGTTTGCTGTCGAGCACCCGCATCGGATGGGCTTCGACCTTCTCCCGATCCTCGGGGGCCAGGTCGCCGAGCCGGCCGACGAGGAAGCTGCGAAGCCGGTCGACGTACGCCCGGCGGTCGGCGGGCGTACCCATCGAGTTGATGACCAGCTCCACCTGCCGCAGGCCCAGCGCGGCGTAGAAGTCCGACAGCAGCGCGATGACCTCCACGTCGAGATCGGGATCGGCCGAGCCGATCGCCTCAACGCCCACCTGGTGATGCTGGCGGTACCGGCCAGCCTGGGGGCGCTCGTAGCGGAAGCTGGGCGTCACGTACCAGGTCTTCCACGGTGTGGGTGGGCGGTGCTGCACGAACGCCCGCACCACCGACGCCGTGCCCTCGGGCCGCAGGGCCAGGTGGCGGTTGCCCTTGTCGAGGAAGTCGTACATCTCCTTGCGGACCACGTCAGTGCCCTCACCCATCCGCCGGAAGACGCCGATCTCCTCGAACATCGGGCTGTGGATGAGGCCGTAGCCGGCGCGGGCCGCGTGCTCGGCGAACAGGGACACGAACGCCACCCACCGCGCCGACTCCGGCGGGAGGATGTCGCGGGTGCCGGTGGGCGCCTTGAACGGGCTACCGGGAAGGCCTGCCTGCTCGGCGTCGCCGCTCGCGCTCTCGGTCACCCGGGCAGGTTACCGACGGCCACCGAGCACCCCGAAACCCGCCGCGGTCACACCCGTTCCTGCCGGCTGCGGGCACCCCCCGAGTAGGAGCCGATGTCGAGCAGGAACCCGAAGAGCACGAACAGCCACCCGATGCCCTCGACGCCCCGCAACGGGGCATAGGCCAAGACGTAGAACGCCGTGGTCCACGGCAGCAGGAAGAATCCCAGGACGGGCAGCACCCAGCTGTCGAACGCGAGGGCCAGGCGATCGGTGAACAGCCAGAGCAGGAACAGGCCGATCCGCGGCGCGCCCGCGAGCAGCACGAGCACGACGCAGCACACAGGGGCACCGTAGTCCTCGCCGGGGACCCGTGCCGGCTCGAGCGCTATGCACCCTTGCCGGGCAGCACGCGGTAGGCGTCGTAGATGCTGTCGATCTGTTTGATCGAGCTGATCAACGAGTCGAGGTGTGACGGGTCGGCCAGCTCGAAGTCGAACCGCATCTTCGAGATGCGATCCGAGCCGGTGACCGTGTTGCAGGCGATGATGTTCACGTGGTGGTCGGCGAGGGCGGCGCTCACGTCTCGGAGCAGCCGGGACCGATCGAGCGCCTTCACCTCGATCGAGGCCACGAACGTACCGGCCGTCTCGTTGTCCCACTCGACGTCGATCAGCCGGTCCGCCTGGCCCATCGAGAGCGAGATGGCGTTGGCACAGTCGGTGCGGTGCACCGACACCCCCCGACCGCGGGTGACGAACCCCATGATCTCGTCGCCAGGCACCGGTGTGCAGCAGCGCGACAGCCGCACCATGAGGTCGTCAAGGCCCTCCACGTGCACGCCTGAGCGAACCCCGGTGCTGCGTCGCCTGCGTGGCTCGCGCACCGTGACCGGCAACTGCTCTTCGCGGGTCGGGTCGACATCCTGCAGGAGCCGCCGCACCCGCTCGGCCACCGACTTGGCCGAGACGTGGTTCTCGCCGATGGCGGCCTTCAGCGCGGGGAGGTCCGCGTAGTTCAACGAGGCAGCCACCTCGTCGAGCACCCTGGACTGGAGGATCTTCTGCACCGGCAGGCCCTCCCGGCGCATGGCGCGGATCAAGTCCTCATGACCGCTCTCGATGGCGTCCTCGCGCCGCTCACGCGAGTACCACTGGCGGATCTTGTTCGTCGCGCGGTGCGTGGCCACGAACTTCAGCCAGTCGCGCGACGGGCCTGCGCCCTCGACCTTGGAGGTGAAGATCTCCACCGTGTCGCCGGACTGCAGCTCCGAGTCGAGCGGTGACAGCCGCCCGTTGACCCGGGCGCCGATGCAACTGTGGCCCACCTCGGTGTGGATGGCGTACGCGAAATCCACCGGGGTGGCCCCCTTGGGCAGGGTGATCACCCGGCCCTTCGGGGTGAAGACGAACACCTCGTCCTGCTCGAGGTCGACTTTCAGGTTGGCCATGAACTCGCCCGGATCCTCGGTCTCGCGCTGCCAGTCGACGATCCGGTTCAACCAGGCCAGGTCCGCGGTCGAGGCGTGGTTGTCTTTGTAGTTCCAGTGAGCCGCCACCCCGTACTCGGCCCGGCTGTGCATCTCCCTGGTGCGGATCTGTACCTCGAGCGGCTTGCCCTGCGGACCGACGACCGTCGTGTGCAACGACTGGTAGAGGTTGAACTTGGGCATGGCGATGTAGTCCTTGAACCGGCCCTGCACCGGTTTCCACGTCGCATGGATCGAACCGAGCGCGGCGTAGCAGTCCTTCACCGTGTCGACCAGCACCCGAATGCCGACCAGGTCGAAGATGTCGTCGAACTCCTTGCCCTTCACGACCATCTTCTCGTAGATCGACCAGTAGTGCTTCGGTCGGCCCGTCACCTCGGCGGTGATGCGCAGCTCCTTCAACCGCTCCCGCACCTCGTCCACGACCTGGAACAGATAGATCTCCCGCTCAGGGGTGCGGGTGGCGACCATGTGGTCGATCTCGGCGTAGCGCTTCGGATGCAGGGCGGCGAAGGCCAGGTCCTCGAGCTGCTGCTTCATGTCCTGCATACCCAGTCGATGCGCGAGTGGGGCGTAGATGTCGAGCGTCTCCTGTGCGGTGCGTTCCTGCTTCCACGCCGGCATGGCCGCGATGGTGCGCATGTTGTGCAGGCGGTCGGCGAGCTTGATGATCAGGACCCGGAGGTCCTTGGCCATCGCCACGAGCATCTTGCGCATCGTGGCGGCCTGCTGGGCCTCCTTCGAGTCGAACTTGATGCGGTCCAGCTTGGTGACCCCGTCAACGATGGCGGCCACCTCCTCGCCGAAGTCGGACTCGATGGCGGCAAGGGTCATGCCCGTGTCCTCGACCGCGTCGTGGAGCAGCGCAGCGGCGATCGTCACGTCGTCGAGGCCCAACTCGGCGACGATCTTGGCCACCGCCACCGGGTGGGTGACGTACGGCTCGCCCGACTTGCGGGTCTGGCCCCGGTGCGCTGCCGCGGCCGCCTCGCAGGCCCGGGCGATGGTCGCGGTGGACGCCCGGGGGTGGTGCTCGCGGTAGGCGGCGACGAGCGGGGCGACCTCCTCCGACGGGGGCGCGCTGTGGCGGCGCCACGGGAGCACCCGATCGACGGTGGCCACTCGCGCGCTACCTCCTCCTGCGTACCAGCACTACCCCCACCATGGTAGGGCCCAACGCCACCTGCACCGCAGACCCGCTCCGCCGGTCAACAGGCCCCAATCGGACCCGCGCGGGCGACGAGGCCGCCGCTGCTCAGCGCCGCTTGCCCTTCTTACGGGGGCGGGGTGGGATCGCACCGCTGTAGGTGACCGCGCTCGCCCCGGCAGGACGGCCGGGCGAGGACGATGCGCGGGCCGCGGCGGACGCCGCCTCCGGCGTGGCTGGCGTCTCCTCCTCGACGGGACCCCGGGATGACGTCCGGCTGGCGAGCACCCGCTCCCGGATCGAGCGGTACCGCTGCTGGCGCTCCTTGATGGCCACCAGCGTGGGCGCGGCAACGAAGATCGACGAGTAGGCACCGGCCAGCAGCCCCACGAAGAGCGCCAGACCGAACTCCTGCAAAGTCACCGCCCCGAGCCACCAGGACCCCACGACCAGGATCGAGATCACCGGCATGATCGAGGTGATGGTGGTGTTGAGCGAACGGGGCATGACCTGGTTCATGGAGAGGCTGACCATCTCCGTGTAGGTCATCCGCCCCGACAGGCCGACGCGACCCTCGTTCTCCTTCACCTTGTCGAACACGACGATGGTGTCGTAGATCGAGTAGCCGAGGATGGTCAGGAAGGCGATCACCGTTGCCGGGGTGAGCTCGAACTGGAAGATCGAGTACACCCCGACGCTCACCAGCACGTCGTGGGTCACCGCGGCCAACGCGCCCAGGGCCATCGGCCACTCCAGCCGCAGCGACAGGTAGACGAGGATCGCGACCAGGAAGATCACCAGTGCCCGCACCGCGGACCGGGTGATCTCGTCCCCCCACGACGGGCCGACCTCGCTGACGTTCACCTCGCTCGGGTTCACCCCGGCGAGGTCCGCGAGGACCTGCCGGGTCTCGGCGGACTTCTCCGGCGATTCCGTCGGTCCCTGCACCCGCAGCGTTCCGTCCCCGACGACCTGGATCTTGGCCCCTGCCTGCCCGATGCCGGCCAGCGCGTCCCTGGCCGCGGCCACCGACACCCCGGGGGCGGGAAGCTCGAACGACACCCCACCCTTGAAGTCGATGCCCAGGTTCAGCCCACGGGTGAGCAGGGAGCCGAGGCTGGCCACCAGCAGCACCGCCGAGAACACCAGGCCGCGAACCCACCAGCGCTGGAAGTCGATCTGGGTCTCGCCCCGCATGAGGCGAGCGAGGCCACCTCCGGCGCCGCTCATGTCCCCACCGTCGCCTTCTCCCGCGGGGGCACGGCGGGGGTCGCGCCCGGCTCGGCCTCCGGCGCCGGGAGCCCGAACCAGCGTGGCTTGCGGGCCGCCAGGCTGCTGCGAGTGACGTAGCCGACCGCGGGTCGCATGTAGAAGTACGACGCGATCAGGTCGAGCAGGGTGGAGAGTCCCAGGTAGAAGGCGAAGCCCCGTACCGGCCCCACGGTGAGCCACCAGAGCAGCCCGGCGGCGATCAGCGAGGAGACGTCGGCCTTGACGATCGTGCTCCACGCGGAGACGAAGGACTTGTCCGTCGCCGAGCGCACGGTGCGCCCGTGGCGGACGTCTTCTTTCATGTGCTCGTAGTAGACGACGTTCGAGTCGACCGAGATGCCGATGGAGACGATCAGGCCGGTGACGCCGGCCAAGGTCAGCGCCAACCCGTTGTTCTCCCCCAGGTAGGAGATGATCGACCACAGCAACGCGGCCTCCAGGCTGAGCTTGACGATCGCCAGCACGCCGAGCAACCGGTAGAACGCCACCATGTAGAGGGTGACCAGGCCGAAGCCGACCAGGCCGGCCCACAGCCCGGCGGTGAGGGCGTCACGCCCGAGGGTGGCCGAGACGATCTGGACCTGCTGGCGTTCCAGCTCGACGGGCAGCGCGCCGTACTTGAGCACGGTGGCCAGGTCCCGGGCGGTGCGCTCGTTGAAGTCCCCCGAGATCTCGATCTGGTCGCGGCTGAACGAGGGCTCGTTGATCGAGGGAGCGGACACCACCCGCCCGTCCAGCACGATCGCCAACCGGCCCCTGCCCCCGCCCTGAGCGGGGCAGGTGGTGCCTCCGCTGTAGCACTGGCTGGCCGCGGCGTTGAACTTGTCGATGCCGTCAGCACCCGGTTTGAACACCGGGTTGACCACCCATTTGCCCTGCGAGCTGAGGGTGGCCCGGGCCGTCTCCAGCGCGTCGCCGGTGAGGAGGGTGGGACCGAGCTGGTACACCGCCACCAGCTCGCCGGTGCGGGGATCGCACTGCGGGAGCACAACCTGCTGATCGGGCAGATCCTGGTCGCTCGGTACCCCGGTACGGCAGACGTCGGGAGGCAGGGAGGGCAGCCCGGTCGCAGACGGCGCACCGGGCTCGCCGGTGGTGACCGTGCCGGAGCCGTCGGTGGCCACTGCTCCGTCGCCCACCACGGTGCTCGGGCTGGAGTCGGTCGGCGCACCGGTGTCGGTGAGCCCGTCGCCGGGTTGGCGCCCGAGCGCCTGCTCACCCGGCGCGGCGCCGCGCACGCCGAGGCCGGCCTCGGTCGAGTTCGGCGCGGGCTCGCTGATCGATGAGTCGGTGGTGGCCGGCTGATCAGAAGCCCCTGGGGATCCGTCGCCCTGCTGCCCGGCGGAACCGGCATCGACCGGAGCGGTGGCGTTGGGGTCAGCCGGGACGGTCGAGTCGGATGGCACTGCTCCACCG
This sequence comes from Rhabdothermincola sp., assembly GCF_036846205.1. Classification (NCBI taxonomy): domain Bacteria; kingdom Bacillati; phylum Actinomycetota; class Acidimicrobiia; order Acidimicrobiales; family Iamiaceae; genus Rhabdothermincola; species Rhabdothermincola sp. The sequence goes on from NZ_DAIUCK010000030.1 coordinate 27,906, forward strand.
TCTTCGCTCGCCGGTGGGGTGGGGGCGTACTGGGCGAGGACCGGCCGGAACCGCAGCTCGGCGGTCTGCCCCACGAGCTCGATGGCCCGGTCCTTGTCCTTGACCCCGGGGATCTGGACCAGGACGGTGTTGCCCTGGCGGGTGATCTCCGGCTCGGCGACGCCGAGCGCATCGACCCGCTGGCGGATCACCTTGATGGTCTGGTCCAGGGCGTCGCTGTCGACCTGCTCCTTCGGCTGGAGCACGACCGACACTCCGCCTTGCAGGTCCAGACCGAGCAGGGGACTGTTGCCGACCGCGAACGTGTAGCCGAGCGCGCCGAGCGCCACGGCCACGAACACGATGAGGGAGGCGAGACCACGCCGGCGCCGCACGGGGCTACCGTCCCGTCGGGTCGTTGCGCTCGATGGGGTCGCCGGTCAGGTCCAGCTGCGCCTCGTCGGCGGCAGCCGGCTCACCGGGACCCTCGACCTTCGCCGCGATCGCACGCTTGGCCACCTTGATCTCCACCCCGGGGGCGACCTCGAGCCGGGCGAGGTCGTCTTCGAGGTGGGTGATGGTGCCGTACACACCCGATCCCAGCATCACCTCGTCCCCCTCGGCGAGCTGGGTCATCAGCGCCTGGTGGCGCTTCAGCTCGCGTTGGCGGGGAACGATCAGCACCACCCACATCAAGACGAAGAGGACCAGGAAGATGATGGTGGCCATGAGGATCCGGGGGGATGGGCGAACTCGGGCGTGGAGCAGGTTAGCCCAGCCCGTCCTGCAGGCCACTTCGGCCCCGTCCCCCGGGCTCCTCGATCACCCCCAGTGGTCGGCGACCCGGTCGCGAAGCGCCTCGAGGGTGCCCGCGGTGATGGCTCGGCGGCACTCGTCGATCAGGGCGAAGGTCCACGACAGGTTGTGGAGGGTGAGCAACCGGGGGGCGGTGGGCTCCTGGACCCGCAGCAGGTGCCGGAGGTAGGCACGCGAATAGCGGGCACAGACCTCGCACCCGCACTCCGGGTCGAGCGGGGCCGGGTCGCGGGCGTAGCGCTCGTTGCGCAGGTTCATCCGACCGGTCCAGGTGAGGATCGATCCGTGCCGGGCCAGCCGGGTGGGCAGCACGCAGTCGAAGAGGTCGACACCGAGACGGATGGCCTCGATCATGCCCAGCGGGTCACCCACACCCATCAGGTAGCGCACCTGCCCCATCGGCAGG
>NZ_DAIUCK010000030.1:29116-32138 GCF_036846205.1 Rhabdothermincola sp.
GTGCGCCACCGTGGCCTCGAGCGCCTCGAGCATCTCCGCCCGGCTCTCCCCCACCGACAGCCCGCCGATCCCGTAGCCGTCGAAGCCGACTTCGACGGTGCGGATCGCGCTCTCCTTGCGCAGCGCGGGATCGACCCCTCCCTGAACGATGCCGAACAGCGCCTGGGGCGAGCCGGCGGCGCGGGCCGGCGCGAACGCGGCTTTGGCCCGGGCAGCCCACGCCGCGGTGCGATCGACGGCCACGCGCAGCACCTCGGGTGGGGAGGGCAACGGCGGGCAGACGTCGAGCACCATCTGGATGTCCGCGCCGAGCTGCTGCTGGATCCGCACCGCGCCTTCAGGGGTCAGCCGGTGGGTGCTGCCGTCGTAGGTGGAGCGGAACGTCACCCCACCGTCGTCGACCTTCGGCTCGAGGGAGAACACCTGGTAGCCGCCGGAGTCGGTGAGCACGTGGCCCGGCCAGGCGGCGAAGCCGTGGATGCCGCCGAGCTCGGCCACCACGGCAGCGCCGGGGCGGAGCATGAGGTGGTAGGTGTTGGCGAGCATCACCTGCGCGCCGAGCCCTTCGAGGTCGGTCGCGGCAAGCGTGCGGACCGCTCCTCGGGTGCCCACCGGCATGAAACACGGCGTCCGGAAGCGGCCCCGCGACGTCGCCACCCACCCGGCACGCGCCGAGCCGTCGGTGGCCTCGATGGTGAGCTCCGTCATGCCCCCAGACTCCAGCGGTCCTGGCGGGTGAGGAGCATGGCGTCGCCGAAGGAGAGGAAACGGTAGCCGTGGCCGAGGGCGTGGTCGTACAGCGTCCGCCAGCGTGAGCCGACGAAGGCGTCGATCATCACCAGCAGGGACGACCGCGGCTGGTGGAAGTTGGTCATGAGCCGATCCACCACCGCGAACGGATAGTCACCGTGGATGAACAACTCGGTGCGCCCTTCGAGCCGGCCCGTCACTGCGGCGCTCTCCAGCGCCCGCACCGTGGTGGTTCCGATGGCCACCACCCGCGGGGCCCGCTCGAGGCGGGCCCAGGTGGCCTCGGGGATGCGGTAGCGCTCGGCATGCATGACGTGGTCCTCGACCTTGCCCGCGCTGAGGGGCCGGAAGGTGCCGATCCCCACCGCGAGCTCGAGCGACACCACCTGGATGCCCCGCCGCGACAGCTCCTCCAGCACCCGCTCGGTCAAGTGGAGGCCGGCGGTGGGTGCGGCCACGGACTGACCGAGCGAGGTGCCTCCCGCCGAGAAGATGGTCTGGTATCGCTCAGGATCCGGGAGGGGGCGGTGGATGTAGGGCGGGAGGGGCACCTCGCCCACCGCGTCGAGGATGTCCAGCACCGATCGGCCACCAGAGGTCGCGAGGTGCACGGTGCGGAGCCCCTCACCGTGGTCCTCGCCCAGCTCCACCCGCAGCAAGCCGTCGTCGCTGGCCAACCACTCGCCCACCCGGAGCCTGCGGCTGGGCCGTACCAGGGCTCGCCACGTGCCGTCGGCTTGTTCCTCGAGTAGTAGCACCTCGGCCGCCCCGCCGGTGCGGCGTCGCAGACGTAGCCGCGCCGGCAGAACGCGGGTGCGGTTGACTACCACCAGGTCGCCGGGCTCGAGCAGTGATGGCAGGTCGCGCACCGTGTGGTCGGCTGGCTCGGCCCCGGGACCGAGATCGACCAGCAGCCGGGCCGCGTCGCGCACCGCAAGCGGCTCCTGGGCGATGCGCTCGGCCGGGAGCTCGTAGTCGAATGCTGTGATGTCCACCGGCGAGCCAGGCTACGACCCTCGGGACCGGCCGCCGGCCTCAGCCGAACAGGCTCGGCGGCTCGTCTGCGGCGACCAGGGGTGCGCCGGGCGGCGCGACCAGGCCCAGGTGGCGCCAGGCCGCGGGCATGGCCACCCGGCCCCGAGGAGTCCGCATCAGCAGCCCCTGCTGGATGAGAAACGGCTCGTAGACGTCCTCCACCGTCTCGGTGGCCTCACCCACCGAGATGGCCAACGTGGACAGGCCGACCGGTCCCCCACCAAAGCGCTCGCAGACCGCGGCCAGGATGGCCCGGTCGACCTTGTCGAGCCCCAGGTCGTCGACCCCGAACAGAGCCAAGCCCTCCCGGGCGGTGGCGGTGTCGATCGCGCCGTCGCCTCGCACCTCCGCGAAGTCGCGCACCCGACGCAGGAGCCGGTTGGCGATGCGCGGGGTTCCCCGGGCCCGGCGGGCGATCTCTGCCGCCCCGTCCGCGCCGACGGCCACCCCCAAGATGGCCGCGGCCCGGCTGACGATCGCCTCCAGCTCGGCCGCGGTGTAATAGTCGAGCCGGGCCACCAGCCCGAAGCGGTCCCGGAGCGGACCCGTGATGAGGCCCGTGCGTGTGGTGGCCCCCACGAGGGTGAAGCGCGGCAGGTCGAGGCGGATCGAGCGGGCGGCTGGGCCCTTCCCCAGCACGATGTCGAGCTGGAAGTCCTCCATCGCCGGGTAGAGAACCTCCTCGACGTTGCGCGACAGCCGGTGGATCTCATCGATGAACAGCACGTCGCCTTCGTCGAGGCGGGTGAGGATCGCGGCCAGATCGCCCGCCCGCTCCAGCGCGGGGCCGGAGGTGACGTGGAGGGTGACACCCATCTCGACGGCGACGATGGCCGCGAGGGTGGTCTTGCCCAGGCCGGGAGGCCCGGCGAAGAGCAGGTGGTCGACGGCCTGGCCCCGGCGACGGGCCGCCTCCAGGATGATCGCCAGGTGCTCCTTCAGCTCTCCCTGGCCCACGAAATCCTTGAGTCGGCGGGGTCGCAGGCCGGCATCGTCCGCGAGCTCGAGGTCGTCGGGGGTGGGGTCAGGGCTCAAGAGCTCGTCGCGCATCACACCCTCCGGATCAACCCACCGCCAGCCGTTGCAGCGCCACCTTCAGTAGCTCCGCGGGGTCGCCGTCGTCGGGCAGCTCGCGCACCACGTCGACGACCTCGTCCGGCGCGTAACCGAGGTTCGCGAGGGCGTCGCGGACGTCGGCCCGGGCGGACCGCGCGGCCCGCCCACCCGGGCCGACGTC
>NZ_DAIUCK010000031.1:0-15114 GCF_036846205.1 Rhabdothermincola sp.
GTACCCACCTCGAGCACCCGCGGGAAGCCGGCCAGCCATTCGCGAGCCAGCGGGAGGATCTGCTCTTCGTACTCGGGATCGGCGCCCGCGGTGAACTGCTGCTGCCACCAGGCCGCGTGGCGTTCCCAGAGCTCATCGGTCACGTCCCCGCCCTCCCGAGAACGGCCGATCCTCCCGACCGTCGGTCGGTCACGGCTGCTGAGGCTCGCCGACCGTGGCCAGCCCTTCCCGCCGTGACGGGCTCGCTCGGCGGGAGGCGAGGTACACCGCGACGAGGGTGATGGCAGGGCCGATGACCCGCACGGAGTTGATGGGGACGTCGATCACGATCGGTGCCAGGAAGGGCATGACCAGCGCATACGGCACGGATGCGCCGAGCAGGAGATCCCGGCGATCATGCCACCAGAGCACCACCACGTACGCGCTGAACACCAGGATCGAGAGGGTGACCGCCAGGTAGACCCAGTCACTCGCGTCGGAGAAGCCGTGCCCCCACACGTCCAGGTATCCCGAGAAGGGAATCAGCCTGAACTCACGGACGCTCCCGCCCTGGTCGAACCCCGGTCGGGTGAGGACGTACGCCCTCCACCCGGCGGCGGCCAGGGCACCCGGCACGACCAGCGCCACCCGCTGGCGCCACGACAGCCCGCGAGCGAGGCCCGCCGCGACGAGGAGTCCGAGAAGGCTCGTCTCCTTCGCCAGGCAGGCGACGACCGAGGACGCGGCGACCAGATCGGACCGCCGGCGTTGGATCGCCCACATCGCGGCCACCACTCCCGTGAGTGCCAGCGCGTCGCTCAGATCGAACAGGAACGACAGCCACACGAGCGGGTTCGCCGCGAAGGCGTACGGCACGAACCTCGATCGCGTGCCCCGCGCCTCAGCCAGACGGCCGGTCAGGTAGGTCCCCGCGCCGATCACCAGCACGTTCGTGACCACCAGGCCCCACAACAGCGTGGTCTCCCCTCCCGCCCGCCAGGGTGCGGCCAGGAGTGGATAGGCGATCCGCTGCGCCCGGTACGCGGGACGGTCGAGTCGATCAGCCAGCGGCTGCCCTTCCAGCAGCAGCGGATCGCGGGCGAGCGACCAGAACCGCTCGCCGTCGTGTCCGATCAGGGCCCGCACGGGGATGTCCGGCCCGAGGAGCTCACGCACCAGCGGGAGCGCCTCGCTCTTCTCGCCGAGTTGGAGGAAGTAGCCGGGCCCCCCGCGCGAGGACGCCAGGATCAAGGTGATCAGCGCGAACGCCACCGTCGCCCTGACGGCCGCCTGGGTCGCCCCCCGCCCGTTGCCGGTCGCCTCTCCGATCAACCTCGCCTCACCCGCTCGTGGACCGCTTCGGCCACGGCGTCAGGCAACCAGCTCAGCGCCTGCAGATCCTCCAGCGATGCCCGCCTCACCGCGTTGACCCCTCCGAGCTCCTTCACCAGCCGCTTCTTGCGGGCCGGACCCAGACCCGGGATGCCGTCGAGCACCGAGGCCGTCATCCGCTTGCCTCGTAGCTCGCGGTGGTAGGACACCGCGAACCGGTGAGCCTCGTCGCGCACCCGCTGGAGCAGATACAGCGCCTCGCTCTGTCGCGGGATCCTCACCGGCTCCTCGCGGTCGGGCAGGTACACCTCCTCGAAGCGCTTGGCCAGTGCGGCCACCGGGATCTCCTCGTCGAGCCCCAGCTCTTCGAGCACCCGCACGGCCACCCCGAGCTGTCCCTTCCCGCCGTCGACCAGCAGCAGCTGCGGCGGGTAGGAGAACCGACCGCCGCGCTCGGCTACGGGACGCTCCCGTTCCGCCAGGTAGGCGCTCAACCGGCGGGAGAGCACCTCCTCCATCGCCGCGAAGTCGTCGTTGCCGGCGACGCCTCTGATCTTGAAACGCCGGTAGTCACTCTTGCGGGGCAACCCGTCCTCGAACACCACCATCGACCCGACGTAGTCGCTGCCCTGGATGTGGCTCATGTCGTAGCACTCGATGCGCAACGGCGCCTCGGGGAGACCGAGCGCCCCCTGCAGCTCGTTGAGGGCCCTGGCCCGGCTGTTGTGATCTGCCGCCCTGCGGAGCCGGTGACGGGCCAGCTCCTCCTTGGCGTTCTGGGTGACGGTCTCGAGCAGCGCCCGCTTGTCGCCCCGCTGCGGCACCCGGATCGTGACCTTCGAACCGCGCAGCTCCGACAGCCATGCCTCGTGCAGGGCCCGATCGGCGGACTCGTCGCACACCAGCACCTGCTTCGGCACGCCCATGGGTGGCTCCTCGCTGTAGAGACCCTCCAGCACCCGGTCCACCAGCTCACCCGAGCTCAGGTCCTCGGACCGGTCGAGCACGAAGCCCTTGCGCCCCACCACCCTGCCGCGGCGCACGTAGAACACCTGCACCGAGGCTTCCAGCTCATCCCCCGCGAGGCCGATGACGTCGAGATCCTCGGCCCGGTCGGCGACCATCTGCTGCTTCTCGACGGCCTTGCGGACCGCCGCCAGCCGATCCCGCAGCCGCGCCGCCCGTTCGAACTCCAGGTCCGCCGCCGCCGCCGCCATCTCTTTCTCCAATCGACGGATCACGGGATCGGTCTCGCCGTCGAGGAACTCGACCAACTCGGCCACGAGCCGGTCGTAGTCCTCCTTGGACACCTCGCCCACGCACGGGCCCGAGCACTTCTCGATGTGGAACAGCAGGCACGGGCGCCCGGAGCGTTGATGACGCAACAACTTGTTGTCGGAGCAGGTGCGGACGGGGAAGGTACGCAGCAGCAGGTCGAGGGTCTCCCGGATGGCGTAGGCGTGCGCATAGGGGCCGAAGTAGCGGGTGCCCTTGCGCTTGCGGCCCCGCATCACCATGGCCCGAGGCCACTCGTCGTCCAGGGTCACCGCCAGGAACGGGTAGCTCTTGTCGTCCCGCAACCGGACGTTGAAGCGGGGCTGATGCTGCTTGATCAGGCTGTACTCGAGCATCAGCGCCTCGACGTCGTTGCGGACCTGGATCCACTCGACCGACTCGGCGGTCTCCACCATCTGTGCGGTTCGAGGCGGCAGCGACGCCGGGTTCTGGAAGTAGCTCGAGAGCCGCTGGCGAAGGCTGTGAGCCTTGCCCACGTAGATCACCCGGCCCTGCGAATCCTTGAACTGGTAGGAGCCAGGGGCGTCGGGGATGGAACCGGGTGGCGGCCGTTCAACCACCCTTCCAGCCTAAGATCGCCCGCACCCCATGGAGGCCCGCACCCATCGACGATCGCCGGCCGCCGTGGTCGGCCTGGCGCTACTGGCCGTGGCCGTGATGGCGCTCCCGTTGCTCGCCGCGGGGCGCATCACCGCCCGGTTCGGTGATTCCGATGAGGGCATCAACGGGGCCGTGTGGGGAGCGAACAGCCGTGCGCTCCGTGAGCTCGGGGTGGTCGACTCCCGATTCGGTGGCCGGCGGGCCGACGGATCGCTCTACGCCAGCCACCCGCCCGGGATCGTCGCCGAGACGGCGGCGGCCGAGACCGTCTTCGGCGAGCGGGAGTGGGCCAGCCGCATGCCCGCCTGGCTCGGTTCGATGGCGGCGATGGTTCTGTTGTTCGTGCTCCTGCGCCGCCTCGCGGGCCCGCTGGTGGCCGGGGCGTCCACCGCAGCCGTCGCGCTCAGCCCCATGTTCCTGGTCTATGGCGTGATGCTCGACACCCCCGTGACGTCCTTGGTGTTCGGGCTCGGGGTCCTGCTTGCGTGGCACGCCGCCTGGGAAGGGCGCACCAGCCGGCTCACCAGACCGCCGGTTCTCGCCGGCGCGGCCTTCCTCGCCGCGCTGGCCGGCTGGCAGGCCACCGTGCTGGTCGCGCTCTGCGGGGCCTCCCTGCTGGTCCGCCACCTCCGTGACCGGGAGCGACCGTGGCCGCCCGGCCTCTGGTTGCTCGCGGGCGGCGCGACGGGGGCCGCGCTGTCGCTCTCGTGGGCCTGGTGGACCTACGGGAGCTTCGAGGTGATGCGTGACAAGTTCCAGGGGCGCTCCGCCGGCACCGAGGCGGCCTCGATCGCCGACATGGTGACCTTCCAGGTGCCGTGGATCCTGCAGCTCCTGGCGTTCGCGGTGATCGGGCTCGTCGGGTGCGGCGTCGCGCTCCGCTCGCCCCGCTACCGGCCGCTCGCCGCCATGTCGCTCGGCATCGTGGCGCTCTACGCCCTCGTGTTCCATGCCGCGTCGGCCGGCCACCAGTACTGGAACTACTGGGCGGTGCTGCCCGCCGCCGTGGGGTTCGCCTACGTGTTCGACCGGTTGGCGCGCGATGCCGGGACCAACGCGCCACTCGTGCTGGTGGGAGCGGTGGTGGCGATCGGCTTGGGCAACTGGCTGGTGGCCCCGCACCGAGCGGCCGACGAGATCGCCCGCGGGCACCGAACCGTCGATGCGCTGCTGGCCACCGAGCTCCCGGCGGATGCACAGGTGGTTCCCTACGTCGGCCAGGCGCTCCGGCCGGACTCCTGGATCCGCTACTACACCGGGCGCGCCGCCGAACCGGTGCAGAGCATCGAACAGCTCGACCAACTCGCGGCCACCCGACCGGACATGCCGGTGCTGGTGCTCGGCTGGTGCGCGGAGGACGATCCGGGCCGACCCTTCTGCGAAGCCGTGGCCGACGCCCTCGGCCGGGCGGAGCCCGTGGTGTTACCGGCGAACGCTCTCGTGCAACGCCTCGACGGCTCGTCCGGGCCGGCGGGATGACGGAGGGCTTCCGCGGCGTTGGACGGAACGAAGGCATACACTGACCTGAACGCCGGCCGGGCATCCGGCGACATATCGAGCCCCGAGACCGACATCCCCGTGGCGAGGCGACCCGGCTGTCCCCACCGGTCATATCGGGGTTCCCGCACCCATGGGGGTTCCAACGCACATGCTCCGGCTCCAACTGCCGCTACCCGAGCGCTACACCAGCGCATCACCCGAGGAGCTGGCCGATCGGATCGCGGCCGCCAAGACCGTGCTCGGCGATCGACTGTTCATCCTCGGCCATCACTACCAGCGTGACGAGGTCATGCGGTGGGCCGATGCCCGCGGTGACTCGTTCCGGCTCTCCGTCCTGGCGAAGGAGCACCCGCAGGCCGAGTACATCGTGTTCTGCGGCGTGCACTTCATGGCCGAGTCGGCCGACATCCTCACCGGCGACCACCAGAAGGTGATCCTGCCCGACCTCAACGCCGGCTGCTCGATGGCCGACATGGCCGACCTCGACTCGGTCGAGGAAGCCTGGCAGGTGCTCGAGCAGACCACGGACGTCTCGGGTGTCGTGCCGATCACGTACATGAACTCCTCGGCCGCGCTCAAGGCCTTCGTCGGCGAGCACGGCGGCGCGGTCTGCACGTCGACCAACGCCAGGGCCATCCTCCAGTGGGCGCTCGATCTGGGTGACTGGCGGGGCAAGGGCGCCGGCGGCCGTCAGGTGCTGTTCTTCCCCGACCAGCACCTCGGTCGCAACACCGGCTACCAGCTCGGCTACTCGGAGACCGACATGCGGGTGTGGAACCCGCATCTGGAGATGGGCGGTCTCACCGAGGCCGACCTCAAGGACGCGACGTTCCTGCTGTGGAAGGGTCACTGCTCGGTCCACCAGCGGTTCCGACCCGAGCACGTCGAGCAGTTCCGGGCCGAGCATCCCGGCGGGATCGTGGTCGTCCATCCCGAGTGCGCGCACGAGGTGGTGGAGCTCGCCGACCAGGTCGGTTCGACCGACTACATCATCAAAGCCGTCGCCGCTGCTCCCGCCGGTTCGGTGATCGGCGTCGGCACGGAGATCCACCTCGTGCAACGGCTCAACGACGAGACCCCGGACAAGACCGTGCTCTCGCTGGACCCGCTGATCTGCCCCTGCTCGACCATGTTCCGTATCGATGCCGCCCATCTGGCGTGGGTGCTCGACAACCTGGTCGAGGGTCGGGTGGTGAACCAGATCACCGTGGACGAGCGCACGAGCGAGTGGGCGAAGGTGGCGCTCGATCGGATGCTCGCCATCACCTGATGGAAGCTGCCCACTACGAGCAGGACGGTCTCTGGGGCACCGAGAGCATCTTCACGCCGGAGCACCAGTTCCCGAAGCTCGACGCCGTCGCCAGGCTCGTGCCCGGCGATGCCCGAACGGTCGTCGAGCTGGGTGCAGGCGACGGTCGGGTCCTGCACCACCTGTCGACCGTGCGGCCGGACCTCACGAGCATCGCGGTCGAGCGGAGCCTGGCCGCGCTCGGGCACGTCGAGCTGCCGGGTGTCCGCGCCAGCATCGACGCCATCCCCCTCCGCTCCCGATCGGTCGACGTCGCCCTCTGCTGCGAGGTGCTCGAGCACCTGCCGGGGCCGATCTTCGACGGTGCTCGCCGGGAGCTGGCACGCATCGCCGGTGACTGGATCGTGGTGACCGTCCCCAACCGTGAGAACCGGGCACGAGCAGAGATCCGTTGTGAGGCGTGCGGTTGCCGCTACAACGCCGATCGCCATCTCCGGTCCTTCGCTCCCGACGATCTGGCGACGCTCTTCGACGGCTTCGAGGTCGACGAGATCATCGAGACCGGCCCGCACCAACCGGTGTACCCGCGTTGGGCGCGACTGGCGCTCGAGCGGCGGGGGCTGTTGGTCCGTCCCGGCTCCCCTTCGTGCCCGCAGTGCGGTGCCGTCTACCCCTACGCGGTCGCCAACCACCAGATCGGTCCCGGCGAGCACCCTTCTGGCAGCCCGAGCCTCGGTGCCCGGGGCTACCGGTTGGCCCGCCGGTTCCTCCCCAAGGCCCGCCATCCCTACTACCTCTGCGCCCGGTTCCGACGCCGCTGAGGTGCGGTCTACGTCGCGGTGAGCACGGCGACCGCCGCGAGGATCGACGCGACGGCGGCCGTCACCGCCGGGAGCCAGCGGGGCATCGACACGCCTCGAAGCCGGCACGACATGGCATGTTCCCCGGTGAGGATCACGACGGTTCCCAGGCTGACGCACGCGGCCGTGGTCCGGAGACCGAATCGGGCGCCGGCGACGACCAGAACCGCGGTCCCGACGAGCCGGATGGTCTCCCATCCCACGACCACCCGTGCCCGACCGGCGGTGATCGCCTGGGCCACGGTCGTCCCGAGCAAGAGGCGCCACGGCACGGCGATGCTCAGGATCGCGAGCACCGGCGCCGTCTCCTCCCAAGCGGAACCGAGCACTCGTGGCAACAGGGGCGCGACCAGCAGGAGCACCACGGTTCCCGTCCCGCCGAGGAGCCAGATCCGGCGCAGCAGCGAGTCGTAACGGGTCTGCATCTGCGACGGGGACGCTGCCGCGAAGTCGACGAACGCGGTCTGGGTGATGGGGTTGGCGAGGAACGCAGGGAAGGCGCTGGCGAAGCGGAAGGCGATGACGTAGACCGACAGCACCTCGGCTCCCAGCAGCCACCCGATCAGCAGGTAGTCGACGTTGGCCACCAGATAGGTCATGACCTGACCGAGCCACTCGTCCCGCGAGCGGGCACGCTCGCCCCCCGCGGTGAACATCGCCGGCCAGGTGCGCACGAGGAGGCACTCGACCACGTGCTTCCCCACGAAGCCCATCCCCACCCAGCCCGGGGCGCCAGCGGTGATCGCCACGGCCACGCAGGCCGCGAAGAACAGACCTGCACCGCCGATCTCGGCGGCCACGACCTCCCGAACCGCTCCCAGCTTCAGCGCGGCCGCCTTGCGGACGTAGGCCTCCGCGCTCAGCAGCCAGATCAGGCCGGCGGAGGCGATCACCGCGCCCGTCGAACTGCGGAGTGCGAGGCCACCCGCGACCGCCACCAGAGCCAGCACCCCATCCACGAGACGCAGGCGCTCGAGGCTCCGGCGGGCGAGACGCCCCGACGGTGCGAGGCGGTACACCGCGAAACCCACCCCGAAGTCCGAGACCTGCACCGCCAGGGAGTTGACGATGAACAGCACGGCGACCGGTGCGAAGCCGTCCGGCCCGAGGACCCGGGCCAGCAGCAACGAGGCGAGCCCGAGCGCAGCCTGGTCGATGATCCGGCTGAACGTCAGCCACCGGAGCAGGCCGCCTCCGGGCCGCTCGAGCGCGGCCGGGGCGTTCTCAGCGGCGTCCATGCCGGAGGAGTTCCCCCCATGCCCCGAGTGTCCAACCACCAGCGACCGCGGCGGATGCCCCCAGGCTGACCAGGTGGCCGGCAGCGGAGGTGGAGGGACCCCGAGGTCCAGCGATCTCGAACAGCGCCGCTGACGCAGCGGTCAGGGCGGCGGCCCTCCGCGCCCGGCGTGGCCGGGTGAGTGACAGGGCGACCGCGGCCGTCCCGACCACGGGCGCAACCAGCATCGCCACCTGGCGAGGCCGTGGTCGATCACCGGTCTCCCGCCAGTAGCGGACCTTCCAGGAGCCGAACCGCTGGTACTGGCGGAACAGATCGCCGAGCGACTCCCGGGGGCGGTAGCCGACCTCCATCCCCGCCTCGAACCACACGATCCCCCGCTGCGACATGCGGCGGTTCAGCTCGAAGTCCTGGTTGGTCGGGAACCGCTCGTCCCACCCGCCGGCAGCGCGCAGGTCATCCGTGCGGAACGCGCCGAGGTACACGGTGTCGGTCGGGCCGCTGGGCGCGCCTCGCCGGTATCGGGCCAGGCCCATCCCCCATCGGTTGTTGAGGGCCCGGGCGATACCGGTGGCCGTCGGCGACAGGTCCCGCGGAACCGCCACCTGGGCACCGCCGACCACCGCCACCTCCGGGCGCTGCACGAGCACCTCGGCACAGCGCCGCACGTAGTGGCTCGGGATCAGGCTGCGGGCATCGACCCGGCACAGCACCTCACCCCGCGCCTCGGCCAGCCCCAGGTTGAGGTTCGACGGCGTGTCGCCCCGGGGGTTGCGCACCACCACCGCCCTGGCCAGATCAGCAGCCGCCAGGTGCCTCTCCGCCAGCTCCGCGGTGCGATCCGTCGAGGCTCCGTCGACGACCACCACCTCCAGGCGATGGTGAGGATGGTCCTGGGCGAGGATGGCGTCGAGGCAGTCCCCGATGTCGCGCTCCTCGTTACGAGCCGGCACGACGACGGTGACCAGCGGCGCGCTCACCGGCCCTCCCGTCCCAGCACGCTGCGGATCGTACGGCCGACGATCCGCAGGTCGAGAGCCAGGCTCTGGCGCCGCAGGTAGTAGAACTCGTACTGGAGCTTCTCGAGGGCGTCGCGCTCGTCGCCCGCGTAGCCGTACTTCACCTGTGCCCAGCCGGTCAGCCCGGGGCGCACGAGGTGGCGCAGGTCGTAGAACGGCAGCTTCTGGCTCAGCTCCTCGACGTAGCGAGGCTGCTCGGGCCGCGGCCCCACCAGACTGAGATCGCCCCGCAGGATGTTCACCACCTGAGGGAGCTCGTCGAGGTGAGTCACCCGCAGCACCCGCCCGAACGGCGTGATCCGCGGGTCCGCCTCGACGGTCCAGCCGGTCGCTGCCTCGTCGGGTCCGGCGCGCATGGTGCGGAACTTGAGGATCTCGAAGTGCTGGCCGTTCTTGCCCACCCGGGTCTGCCGGTACAGCAGCGGGCCGCGGTTGGCGACGAGGTTCCCGATGAGCACCACCGGTGTGAGCAGTGCCAGCAGGACCAGCCCCACGATGCCGAACAGCACGTCGACCACCCGCTTGACCCGCCCGTAGCGGGCCCGGTGCAGCTCGCCGATGTCGAACATGAGCGACACCCGCTCGAGCTCGCTGACCGGCAACATCCCCAGCCATTCCTCGTAGAACAACGACAGCGTGCGGATCCGCAAGCCGGACTCGTGCATGGCGGCCGCCTGGGCGACGATCGTCGGCGAGGCCTGCGCGTCGCGGTCCAGCACCAGCAGATCGATCCGGTCACGGCGAGCGCGCTCGACGAGGGGCTCGATCCCTCGACCGTTCGAGGCGGCCGCGTCGACCGGGAGCACCTCGATCACGATCGCCGGCCGTTCCGGGCTCCGGGCCACGTCCTCCCGGAGCAGGGACGGGTCCACGGTGTCGCTCACCACCAGTACCCGGTCGCCCGTCACGGCCGGCACACCAGCGCCGGCCAGCGCGACGCACACCAGGTACCAGGGCACGAGCAGGATGGCGCTGCCGAAGACCACGAATCGGGGCAGCAGAGCCTCCCCGAGGAACAACTGCACGATCGACACCACGAACGCACCGGCCCCAGCCGCGGCCACCGACGTGGTCACCGCTTGCCGGGGTGAGCGCGGGAGGTCCGGGAGACCGAGTCCGTAGGCCACCACCGCGAGCACCGCGATGTACAGCAGCGACCAACCGAACCGGGAGGTGCTCGTGTAGGAGTAGGGCGGATCGGCGATGGCGCGGCTGTGGTACACCGAGAGCCCGACCACCGCGGTGACGATGCCTGCGTACAGCAGCGGGCGCGCTGCTCGCCGCACGCTCAGCTCCGCTGGCCGAGCAGGGGCGCGAGGAACTGGCCGGTGTAGCTCTCCGGCGTCACGGCGACCTTCTCCGGTGGCCCTTCGACCACGACGGTGCCTCCTCCACTACCGCCCTCGGGTCCGAGGTCGATGATCCAGTCCGCGGTCTTGATGACGTCGAGGTTGTGCTCGATCACCAGCACCGTATTCCCTTGATCGACCAGTCGGGAGAGAACCGTGAGGAGTTTGCGGATGTCCTCGAAGTGCAGGCCGGTGGTGGGCTCGTCGAGGATGTAGATGGTGTGACCGGTGGAACGCTTCGCCAGCTCGCTGGCCAGCTTGACCCGCTGGGCCTCGCCCCCGCTCAGGGTGGGAGCCGGCTGGCCCAGCCGGACGTACCCCAGACCGACGTCGACGATGGTCTGCAGGTGGCGGGCGATCGACGGCTGATTGGCGAAGAACTCGAGTGCCTCCTCGCAGGACATCTCGAGCACCTCGGCGATGTTGCGATCCTTGAAGGTGACATCGAGGGTGTCGCGGTTGTAGCGAGCCCCCTTGCAGACCTCGCAGGGCACGTACACGTCCGGCAGGAAGTGCATCTCGATCTTGATGGTGCCGTCGCCTGCGCAGGCTTCGCAGCGCCCGCCGCTCACGTTGAACGAGAAGCGACCGGGGAGGTAGCCCCGCACCTTCGCCTCGTGGGTCTGGGCGAACAGCTTGCGGATGTGGTCGAACACACCGGTGTAGGTGGCCGGGTTGCTGCGGGGGGTACGACCGATTGGGGACTGGTCGATGTTGATGACCTTGTCGAGGTGCTCGATGCCGTCGATACCCCTGTGGAGGCCGGGCGGGATCTTGGAGCGGTAGATCCGTTGCATCAGCGCCCGGTAGAGGATGTCGTTGACCAGCGTCGACTTGCCCGATCCCGACACACCCGTGACCGTCACGAAACAGCCGAGTGGGATCTCCACGTCGATGTCGCGCAGGTTGTGCTCCCGGGCACCCCGGACGACGAGCCATCCCCCTGCCGGCTGGCGACGCTGCTCGGGCACGGGGATCGACCGCGTGCCAGCCAGGTACTGGCCCGTGAGTGAGCTCTTGGCACGCAGCAGGCCCTTCACCGGACCCGAGTACACGATGTCGCCGCCGTGTTCGCCCGCGCCGGGGCCGATGTCGACCACGTGGTCGGCGACCCGGATCGTGTCCTCGTCGTGCTCCACCACCAGGACCGTGTTGCCGAGGTCCCGCAGGCGCACGAGGGTGTCGATGAGGCGGCGGTTGTCACGCTGGTGCAGCCCGATGGAGGGCTCGTCGAGGACGTAGAGCACTCCAACCAGGCCGCTGCCGATCTGGGAGGCCAGGCGGATCCGCTGGGCTTCGCCCCCGGCCAGGGTCCCGGCGGAGCGGCCCAGGGTCAGGTAGTCGAGGCCGACGTCGAGCAGGAAGCCCATGCGGGCGTTGATCTCCTTCACCACCCGCTCGGCGATCAGCCGATCACGCTCGGACAGCTCGAGGCCCGCGAGCACCTTGGCCGCTTCGCCGATCGGCAGATCGCAGATCTCCGCGATCGAACGGCCGTCGATCGTCACCCCCAACGAGAACCGGTTCAGGCGGGCCCCACCGCAGTCGGGGCACGGGACCTCCCTCATGTAGCCCTC
This sequence comes from Rhabdothermincola sp., assembly GCF_036846205.1. NCBI lineage: Bacteria > Bacillati > Actinomycetota > Acidimicrobiia > Acidimicrobiales > Iamiaceae > Rhabdothermincola > Rhabdothermincola sp. The sequence continues at coordinate 11,999 of NZ_DAIUCK010000031.1, forward strand.
GACCTGCTCGCGCTGCGCGTCGCTCTCCGCGTCCGCGTGCCGGCGCTGCAGGTAGGGCACCACGCCCTCGTACGCCGCGTGGTACGAGCGCTGGCGCCCGTACCGGTTGCGGTACCGCACGTGCACCCGGGTGCCCCCGCCGCCGTGGAGCAGCAGCTTCTGGTGCTTCTTCGGCAGCTTGCGCCACGGCGTCTGCGGGTCGATGCCGTACTCCTCGCAGACCGCGTCGAGCAGCCGCCGGAAGTACTGGGTGTGCGCCGAGGCCCACGGCGCGATGGCCCCCTCGGCGATCGACAGCTCGGGGTTCGGTACCACCAGCTCCGGGTCCACCTCGAAGCGGGTGCCGAGCCCGTCGCAGTGCTGGCACGCGCCGTAGGGAGAGTTGAACGAGAAGTTCCGGGGCGCGAGCTCATCGAAGGACAGACCGCACGTGGGACAGGCCAGGTGCTGGCTGAAGGTGAGCGTCTCCTCCTCACCCTCGCCCTCACGGGGCACGAGATGCACCTCCGCCACCCCGTCCGCCAGCCGCAGCGCGGTCTCCAGTGAGTCGGTGAGCCGCCGCTCGATGCCGGCCCGCTTGACCAGCCGGTCGACCACCACCTCGATGGTGTGCTGCTCGTAGCGCGCCAGGTCGACCTTCTCGGTGAGCTCGTGGAGCTCACCGTCGACCCGGGCCCTCGAGAAGCCCTGGCGGGCGAGGTCGGCCAGCAGCGTGTCGTAGGTGCCTTTCCGGCCTCGAACCACCGGGGCGAGCACCTCGAAGCGCGTGCCGTCAGGAAGCTCGAGCACCCGATCGACGATCTGCTGCGGGGTCTGGCGGGTGATCACGGTGCCGTCCTCGGGGCAGTGGGGCACGCCGATGCGGGCGTAGAGGAGGCGGAGGTAGTCGTAGACCTCGGTGATCGTCCCCACGGTGGAGCGGGGGTTGCGCGAGGCGCTCTTCTGGTCGATCGAGATGGCCGGTGACAAGCCCTCGATGAAGTCGACGTCGGGCTTGTCCATCTGACCGAGGAACTGGCGGGCGTAGGCGGAGAGCGACTCCACGTAGCGCCGCTGGCCCTCCGCGTAGATGGTGTCGAAGGCCAGCGACGACTTCCCCGAGCCCGACAGCCCCGTGAACACGATGAGGCGGTCGCGGGGCAGCTCGAGGGAGATGTTGCGCAGGTTGTGCTCGCGAGCACCCCGAACGACGATCGTGTCGGCCACCGAGCCAGCTTACCGGCCGCTCATCGAACGTCTGTTCCTACGATCGCTGGTAGACGATGGCGTACCACGGGGCCGCCGAGACGACCCGCACCGCCTCGCGGACCGTCCATCCGTCGACCGCTGCCGGCTGTTCATCGGCCGCCAGGTAGGTGGCCACGGTCACTTGCTGGATGCCCAGGTCCCGGACCTGGTCCATCACCCGGCCCAGGTCGTCGCGCGGCACCAGCAGCCACCGGCCCTCGTCCAGGTGCCGCCACGCCAGCCGGGGGATGAGCCGCTCGGTGGCGACGACCACCGGGGGCCCGCCATCGCCGCTGGTCATGGTGGCGGCCACCGCCGCCACCCCCTCGGTCAGCTCCGCCGTGCGCTGGTGGGACCCGCGGAGCGCCGCCACCCCCGTGATGCTGACGGCCACGGTGCACACGGCCAGTGCGCCGGCGGTGAGGCGCCGGGTGTCGGCCGGCAGGCCGAGCAGGCTCCGCCACAGCGCGGCCACCGCGACCGGCACCACCAGCACCAGGCCGATGGCGAAGTACCGGCCTCCCCACTCTCCGGTGCCACCCCGCTCGTACTGGGTCAGGATGACGGCCGCGGCGAACAGCCCGCTGACCGCGAGCAGTGCGCCCGCGAGCCCGGCGGTGTCCTCCCGGCGGAGGCTGGCCAGCCCGGCGGCGAGCACCGGGAAGGCCACCAGGAGCCCGGTGACCGTGCCGTGCTCCCCGCTCACCGCGGCGAGGAGCGCGAGCACCGCCGCCGCGCCCGCGCAGGCGGCCGCCAACTTCCCGAAGCGGGGAGCGCGCGCCGCCACCGCCGCGCCGGTGACCAGCAGCAGCACGACGAACAGGAGCTCCTCGTCCCCGAACCCGAACCAGGTCGTCGTGAAGCCCGACACCCGCCCACCGAGCCCTCCCCCGGAGGACCCCGTCGCTGGGATGCTGACGCTGGCCGTGCCCAGGATGGCCTGCACCCAGATCCGGTTCAGCCCGAACGCCACCGCCGCCGCGCCGGCCAGGGTGACCGCGACCACGGCGTCGTCGAGCGATCGCCGTCGGGCCCATCGCCAGCCGATGACGATGGCCCCGGCCCCCGCCAGCAGCAGAGCCTCCTGGCGGATGCCCACCGCGACCAGCACCGCTGCCGCGGCGACGACCAGCAGGGCGGACCGCCGCCGCTCGTACCAACCGAGCACGCTCACCGCGGCCACCGCGACGCAACCCGCGGCGAGCGCATGGGCCATCACCAGGTAGGCGTCGAACAGCAGCGGGCTGCCGGCGCCGATCAACCAGAAGACCGGGACCACCAGCTCCGGGCGCAGGCGCCTGGTGATCGTCGCCGCTCCCCATGCGGCCGCGACCGTTCCCGCGAGGCTCAGCCCGACCACCGCGCCCATCCCACCGAGCGCGTAGAGGCCCGCGACGAGCACGGCGTAGAGGGGCAGCTTGGCGTACGGGGCGAACCGGTCACCGGCCCGAGCGGCCCGGTCGAGCGGGTACCAGACCAGGTCCGGATCCGCCTCGGGGAACGGGTGCGGAGCCAGCCACCCCTCGCCGGTGAGGAGATCGTCCGCCTGGGCGAGCACCGCCCCCTCGTCCGCGGAGAACGAGGAGTCGAGCCCGACCAGCGGTGCCAGGCACACCAGCACCGCCACCAGCGCGACCACGTGCGGCCACAGCCGAACCGGCCGCGCTGGCCGGACCAGAGCGCCGGTCGTCCCGGGCCGCGGCGGCACGGCATCGGCCGTCACGGCGCGAGCATCATGCGCAGCTCGTCGCGGGCTAGCCGTACCAGCCCGACACGTCCGCGATGACGTGCACCGAGCCGCGGTTGTTGAAGATCGACACCTTGCCCGAGGTGCCGATCCTGGCGGTGACCGCGTTGGGGATGGTCCAACCCGCCTGCCAGTTCAGGCT
>NZ_DAIUCK010000031.1:15214-31014 GCF_036846205.1 Rhabdothermincola sp.
GTCCAACCCGCCTGCCAGTTCAGGCTCGATGCGAGAGGCCGGGGCTGCCCCTTCGGCCAGATCGTGAGGTAGGAGCTGGCGGTGGTGTTGGTGACCGTGGCGTTCAGCACCACCGCGGTGGCATCCGCCGGCACCGGGCTCGATCCGCCGGCGACCACCACGTCCCGGCTGGTGCCCGCACCCCACGGGCTGCCGTACGGCCCGACCTGCGGCCCCGAGGGCCGCGAGTCCTGGATGCGCACCGGCGTGAGCGAGGTGAACCCGGCCGCCGGTGCGGTGCGGTAGTAGCCCACCACGTCGAAGATCACGTCCACGTTGCCCCGGTTGTTGAACACACTGACCTTGCCCCCGGTGCCCACCTTGACCGTCACGGCATTGGGCACCGTCCAGCCCGCCTGCCAGTTGAGGCTCGACGCCGTCGGGCGGTCCGCCCCCTTCGGCCAGATCGTCAGGAACGAGTTCTGGGTGGTGCCCGTGACCGTCACGTTCAGCACCACCGCGTCGGCGTCTCCGGGAACCCCACCGACACCGGCCACGGTCACGTCACGGGTGGTCCCCGCACCCCAGGGGCTGCCGTACGGGCCGACCTGCGGTCCACTCGGGCGAGAGTCGAGGATGCGCACCGGTGACATGGCGTTGAACCACACGTCCGGAGGGGGCGGCGGACCCTTCACGAAGGTCCGCGGGTCGGACACCCCGAGCACCGCTCCTCCGCTGTCGAGGCTGGACACCCGCCAGAAGTAGACGCCATTCGGGTACTCCTGGACGGGGGCGAACGAGGTGGTGGAGGTGGTCACGGTCTCCTTCACGGGGGAGAACGACGGTGACGTGGCGATCTCGACCTTGTACTGGGCGGCGTTGGCGACCGGCCCCCATTCGAGGAGCAGGGCACTGCCCGGCACGTTCGCCCCGTCGGCGGGCGCGACGAGCGCCGGTGCCTCCTTGCGAATGGTGAACGTGCGGAGCTGGCCGTTGGTCTCCGGGGCGCTCCACGGCCCCTTGCGGCTGTCCGCGTCGAAGCGGCGGATCCGCCAACCGTAGGTCCCTTCGGGCAGGTTGCCGGTGGGCACGATGGCCGTCATGTTGGTGCTGCCCGAGAACACCCGGTTGGCGGTGACCAGCACCTGGTTCGGATCCTCGACGTTCTTGTAGATCTCGACGTCGTAGCCGAGCGCGAAGAGCTGCGGCGCCCAGCGCAGCACCGGCACCCCGAACACCTCCGCCCCGTTCGCAGGGGCGGTCTGCGTCGGCACCGGAGAACGCTTCTCGCGCGTCGCGGGGTCGAAGACGCCCGGTTGGCTCCACGTGAGGTAGTTGCCCGAGGCGTCGATGGCCTGCACCCGCCAGTAGAGCGGACCATCGGGGTAGGTCATGTCCGGCGCGATGTAGCTGGTCTGGTCCACCGTGGCCGAGTCGAGGATGGTGGCGAAGTCGGCGCGGGTGGAGATCTGGATGCGGTACCGCTCGGCGGCCTGGGAAGCCTTGTCCGCGGGAGAGGTGGGACTCTGGTTGGTGAGCAGGTAGTCCCGCCAGCGGAAGATCACCCCGTTCTGGATCCGGTCGTCCGGTCCGAGATCGGTGCCCGGCTGCTGCCCGGGAGCAGGTGCCACGCTGGCGAGCTCCCGGGGCGCCAACAGCTCGACCCCCCGCGACTCCTTCCGGAAGGCCCGCACCGGCGAGTTCGGATCGGTGGCGAACGAGCCGGGCTCGGGGGCGTCGATGTCGATCGGGCGGGCGTACCAGTAGATGGCCTGCCCCGCCTGGCTGTCGGCCAGGGAGAGGGTCGGGGTGTGGGACACGTCGTAGGTGTTCACGGTCGCGGACGAGATCAGGTTCGTGAAGTTGACGTCGCGCGCGAACTGCACCTGGTAGCGCCCGGTGTAGCCGGGAACCGGATCCCACCGCAGGGTGGGGGTCTCGTAGACCTTGCCGCTGCAGGCCGGTGGGCAGTGCACGGGGGACACGAGCGTGGTGACGTTCGGCGCGAGCACCCCGAAGGTGGACTTGGCCGCCACCCCGTCATGAATGAGCGTGGCTCCGTTGTAGGCCTTCACGTACCACTCCCAGATGCCCTGGGTGAGACCGAGGCTCGGGTAGGCGAAGCCCGGAGCGGTGAGGTTGTCGGCGCCGGTGAGGATGCTGAACGAGCCCGCACCCGGGGCCTTGGCCCAGATCTCGTAGCGGGTCGCCCCGGTGATCTTCCGCCACGTCAGCACCGGGGTGTGCGACGGGTTCGCCACCGCCGGGAGCGGCTGGAACGTCAACACCGACGGTGGGGCCGCGTTCAGCGTGAACCGGCGCTTCAACGACTCGTGCGGCGCAGGCCCGATGTTGCTCTGGACGTACCACTTGAAGGGCCCGTCGGAGGGGATCAGCGTCTGCGGGACGTAGGAGGTGCTCGCCGTCGTGGCGGTCTCGGCCACCGTCCCGTTGCCGCGCTCGATGGTCACCGTGTAGCTGGTGGCGCCCGGCTCACCGGTCCACCGCAGCACGGGGAGGTCCACCGGCGTGGTGATCGTGTCGGCGGGCTCGAGGCCCCGCACCATGTCGGGCTGGAAGACGAACGAACCGGTCGCCGACCAGATGCCGTTCACGGGCAACGGGTCATCCAGTGGCCGCACCCGCCAGTAGCAGGTGTGGCCCACCGCGCAGGCCCCGATGCTCGGGGTCGTGAGGGTGTAGCTGGTCTGGTTGGTCGTGAAGCTCGCGATCGACCCGCTGAACGTCGAGGAGGGACTGATCTGCAGCTGGTACCGGCTGGCGAGCCTGACGGGAGTCCACGAGAACTGCCGATCCGCCAGTACTGACTCGTTGGCGGGAAGACACAGCTGCACCACCGTGAAATCGTTCGTCGACAGGCAGCCCGGCGGCGGATCAGCCGACGGTGGGCTGGTGAGCTCGGGCGCGGGCCACGATCGGGTGAACGTCCTGGTTGCGGACCACGGCCCCGCGACACCCGAGACGTTCTTGGCCCGCACCCGCCAGTAGTAGGCGGCGTTGTTGAGGGTCGTCGACGGCGAATACTGCGTCGACTTGACGTTCGTGGCGTTGATCACCACGTTGTTGGTGAAGTTGATGTTCGAGCTCACCTGCAGGTCGTACGCGGAGGCGCCCTTCACCGGGGTCCAGGCCAACACCACCTCGTCGATCGAGGGGCTGTTGGTGTCGGGGGGGTAGATCCCCTGGGGGACCTCGGGCCAGTCCATCGAGTAGCTCTGGGGGGTGCTCCACAGCGTGGGCACGCCCGTGGCCGACTTCGCCCGCACCCGCCAGTAGTAGGTCTGCCCCACCGTCTGGGGGCTACTCACCGAGTAGGACGTGTTGGAGGTGGTCGCCGACACGGTGATCGGGGCGGTGAACTGGTCCTCCGTGTCGATCTGGATCTCGTAGGTCTTGGCCCCCGACAGTGGCGACCACTCGAAGAGCAGGGCATCGTCGGGGTACGTGAGGGTGGCCCCGCTCAGCGGCGCGATCGGTTCCGGGCCGTTGGGAGCGGTCTTGGTGAACGTCCAGGTGTCGCTCCACGGTCCGGCGGCATTGGCCGCGTCGTAGGCCCGCACCCGCCAGTAGTGGAGGACCTGGGCGAGGTCGTTGGGCGGGGTGGCCATGAGGTTGAACGTCGTCTGGTTGTAGACGGTGCTCGAGAACGTCGCGTTGGTCGAGACCTGCACCTGGTACTTGACCGCGCCGACCGCCGCGTTCCAACTCAGCACCGGGTTCGACGTGGGGACGGACCCGTCCGCCGGGCCGACCAGGGTCGGGGCCGGCGGTGCAGCCCCGGCGGGTGCGATACCCAGGCCCGCGGCCAGGATCGCCGCCGCGATGGCGATGACGAGTCTCTTGGACGCACGTCCCACCTCGACCTCCACTCCCCCATCGGCCACCGCTCGGCCGCCCACGGCATGTGCTTGGAGATGCGACTATGACAAGCCGCAACGCGGATACTACACGTGGTGGCGCGGACGCGACCCGCGCTTTGAGGCCGGTGCCGGCTACCGGGAGATGCGTTCGATCACCACGATCCGGCCGAGCGGGGTGCTCCGCGACGACACCGGTTCCCACTCCGCCCACTGCCCCCGAGGGATCCCCGGGGCATCGAACAGGATCACCCGCTCGACACCGGCACCCGCCAGCCCCTCGGCGGCGAGCGCCCCGCTCTGGTCCCGGACATCCGGCGCCAGCCAGACGTAGCGGTCGAACTCCCCGAAGAGCAACTGCGGGACCAGCCGGTTGTAGGACACCACGATCGGGCGATCCGGGTGGGTCCCGACCCCCGCTCCGCCGGCCACGGAGCTCAGCTCGCTCAGCGCGACCTGCGTGGCCGCGACCGAATCGTGCCGGTGGCGGATGACCCGGAGCCCGATCAGCGCCACCGTCAGGGACACCGCCACCGACAACGCCACCACCCGATGGGCCGTCGCCGGGTGCCAGCCCGAGCTGGCGCGACGGATCGCGTCCAGGGCGAGTGGGGTGACGACGGGGAGGATGACCGCGAAGTAGCGCCCGCCCCACTGGATGCTGCCTCCCACCGGGTAGTTGGTGGCCAGGACCGCAGCGGCGAACAGCGCGGTGGTCAGCCCGGCCAGCACCGGGAGCCGGGTCGCGAACTGCCCCCGGGCGAGGAGCGCGACCCCGACGAGCAGGATCGGGAACGCGGCGAACAGCCCGAACAGCTCCAAAGGGGGCGAGAGCAGGCGAACCCCGTAGCAGGCCAGGGCAGCCGAGAGTGCGAGCGCCAGCGGGGCACCTCGCCGGTCGATCCTCGTCCGAGCCGCACCCACGACCAGCAGCACCACCGCGACCAGGACTGCAGCCACGCCGAGCGAGAACCGCCCGCTGACTCCAGGGTCGAGCCAGTCGTTCCACAGCGCTTCCACCCGGCCCAACACCCATGGCCGGGGGCGATGCGAGAGCCGGAGCCCAGGACGAGGTGACAGCGTGCCCAGGATCGAGCGGACGACCACCCGCTCGCCCAGGAACGCTGCCCCGGTCGCTGACAGGACGGCCGCGGCGCACACGAACGTCCACCGGGAGCGCCAGGCCACGGCGAGGGCCCCCAGCGCCAGGCCCAGCGCGCCTCCGGCCAGCACCCCTTCCGTGCGCAGCAGGGCGGTGACCACCACCAGTGCCGATCCCGCAGCCAGCAGGCCGGCCCGAGCGAGGGAACGCCGCTCCATCGACTCCCAGATCGCGAGGACACTCCAACCGAAGGTGGCCGCGGCGAGGGTGTGGGCCAGCACGGCGAACGCATCGATGAACAGCGGGCTCCCCAACCCCAGCACCCAGAGGGCCGGGCGGGCCAGCGAGGGGGAGAGGCGCTGAGCCAGCAGCCCCCCCGCAGCCGCCGCGAGCACCGTCCCGGCAACCGACAACGCGACGAGACCCCAGTCCCCGCCGATGGCACCGGCGAGCTGCAGCAGCCTCGGGTAGAGCGGGTGCTTTCCGTAGGGGGCCAGTCCCTTCGATCCGTGATCTCCGATCGGGAACGGGCTCAACACCCCTTCGGGATCCACCTCCGGGACCGGGTTGGCGTAGATCCAGGTGCCCTGATCCAGCAGATCGGCCTGGAGGATCGCGGCCCCCTCGTCGCTGGTCCACCCGAAGCCCGGACGCGTGTACCAGGCACACAGGACGAGTGCGGCAGCGAGCATGCACAGATGCAGCGGCAGCGGCGCGTGCCAGAGCCGGCGCGCAAAGGCGAGCGCCCGGACCTGCGTGGCCTCGGCGTCAGTCACCGATGGTCAGCCCACCTCGCGCAGCTCGCGCTTGAGCTCCCTGATCTCGTCCCGCAGGCGGGCAGCGTATTCGAACCGCAGATCGGCGGCGGCCTCGTGCATCTCCTCCTCGAGCGTGCGGATGAGACGGGAGAGCTCGTCCGCCGGCAGCCCGACGAGGTCGTGGTGAGCAGCATCTCGGCGGGTCGAGCGGCGACCGGCACCGGGCACCGGCGAGGCCTCGCTCGGACGGAGATGGGCGAGGATGTCGGTCACGGCTTTGCGGATCGTCTGGGGATCGATCCCGTGCTCGGCGTTGTAGGCCATCTGCAGCTGGCGGCGGCGGTTGGTCTCCGAGATGGCCCGCTGCATCGAGTCGGTGACCGTGTCCGCGTACATGATCACCTGGCCGTCGACGTTGCGGGCCGCCCGACCGATGGTCTGGATGAGCGAGGTCTCGCTCCGGAGGAACCCTTCCTTGTCGGCGTCGAGGATGGCGACGAGCGACACCTCTGGCAGATCGAGGCCCTCCCGGAGCAGGTTGATGCCCACCAGCACGTCGAACTCGCCCAGGCGCAGATCGCGGAGGATCTCGATCCGTTCGATGGTGTCGATGTTCGAATGGAGGTACCGCACCCGCAGCCCCTGCTCCAACAGGTAGTCGGTGAGGTCCTCGGCCATCTTCTTGGTCAGCGTGGTGACCAGGACCCGGTCGCCCTTCGCCACCCGCTGGTTGATCTGCTCGATCAGGTCGTCGATCTGGCCCTTCGTGGGCTTGACGATCACCTCCGGGTCGACGAGGCCGGTCGGCCGGACGATCTGCTCCACCACCCGCGTGGCGTGCTGCTGCTCGAACGCACCGGGAGTCGCTGACAGGAACACCACCTGCCCGACCCGCTCGAGGAACTCGTCGAAGCGCAGGGGCCGGTTGTCGGCCGCCGACGGCAGCCGGAACCCGTGCTCGATGAGGGTCTCCTTACGGCTTCGATCTCCTTCGTACTGGCCGTGCAGCTGCGGGACGGTCACGTGGCTCTCGTCGATCACCACCAGGTAGTCATCGGGGAAGTAGTCGAGCAGCGTGTAGGGCGGTTCTCCCGGGCGGCGGCCGTCGATCGGCGCCGAGTAGTTCTCGATGCCGTTGCAGTAGCCCACCTCCTGCATCATCTCCAGGTCGTGCTGGGTGCGCATGCGCAGGCGCTGGGCCTCCAGCAACCTGCCCTGCTGCTCAAACCAGGCCAGCCGCTCCTGCAGCTCCGCCTCGATGCGGGCGATGGCGGCTCGCATGCGCTCCTCACCAGCGACGTAGTGGGTCGCGGGGAACACCACCAGCTCGTCGAGCTCGCTGACCTTCTCGCCGGTCAGCGGGTCGACCACCAGGATGCGTTCGACCTCGTCGCCGAAGAGCTCGATGCGAACCGCCGTCTCGTCGTACGCGGGGTGAACCTCGATGGTGTCCCCCCGGACCCGGAACTTCCCCCGGACCAGGTTCAGGTCGTTGCGCTCGTACTGCATGTCGACCAGCCGGCCCAGAATCGACCGTTGGTCGTGGAGCTCGCCCGTCCGGACGATGAGGAGCTGGTCCCGGTACTCCTCCGGGGCACCCAGCCCGTAGATGCATGACACCGAGGCCACCACGATCACGTCCCGGCGGGTCAGCAGCGCCGAGGTCGTGGAGTGGCGGAGGCGATCGATCTCGTCGTTGATCGAGGAGTCCTTCTCGATGTAGGTGTCGGTCGAGGGCAGGTACGCCTCGGGCTGGTAGTAGTCGTAATAGGAGACGAAGTACTCGACCCGGTTGTCGGGGAACAGCTCACGGAACTCGTTGGCGAGCTGCGCCGCCAGGGACTTGTTGGGCGCGATCACGAGGGTCGGCCGCTGCACCCGCTCGATCGTCCAGGCGATCGTGGCGCTCTTGCCCGAACCGGTGATGCCGAGCAGGGTCTGGAAGCGGTTCCCCGACTCCAGGCTCTCGACCAGCTCCTCGATGGCTCGCGGCTGATCGCCGGCGGGCTCGAGCTCGGAGACCACACGCAGAGGAGGCACGGACCGAGCGTACCGACGAGGTCCGACGTTCGAGCTCGGAGCAGGCCAGGCACCACCCGCTCGCCGGAGCCGGAGCCCGGGCGCAGTAGGGTTCGAGCCCGGAGCTGTCACCGAGAGGAGGAGCCGCGATGCGTGACGCCCTCGGGGCGGTGCAGTCGATGCTGGTGCTGGGCGGCACCTCCGAGATCGCGCTGGCCACCGCCCGCCGCCTCGTCGAGCGAGGCTGCCGGCTGGTCGTGCTCGCCGTGCGCGACCCCGACACCGCCGCCGGCGCCACCTCCCAGCTCGAGCGCCTCGGCGCGTCCGTGGACGTCGTGGCCTTCGATGCGCTCGACACCAGCTCCCACGAGCGGGTCATCGGCGACGTCTTCGACCGGCACGGCGACATCGACCTCGTCCTGCTGGCCTTCGGGGTCCTCGGTGACCAGGCCACCTTCGACCGCGATCCGGCTGCGGCCGCGGCCGCCGTCTCGGTCAACTACGTGGGCGCGGTCACGGCCTCCCTCGCCGTCGCCGAGCGGTTCCGGGCTCAGGGTCACGGCACCCTGGTCGTGCTGTCGTCCGTCGCGGCCGAGCGGGCTCGGCGGACCAACTTCGTGTACGGCTCATCCAAAGCCGGGCTCGACGCCTTCACCCAGGGTCTCGGTGATGCGCTGACCGGCACGGGCGCCCGCACCATGGTGGTGCGCCCCGGCTTCGTGCACACCCGGATGACCGAGGGCCTCCCCCCGCAGCCCTTCGCCACCTCGCCCGACGCGGTGGCGAAGGCCATCGAGCGGGGCCTGGCCAGAGGCGACGAGATCGTCTGGGCCCCGGGCCTCCTGCGCTGGGTGTTCATCGTGATGCGTCACCTGCCCCGGCGGCTGTGGCGCGTGGTCTCGGCCCGTTGACCCCCCCACCACGCCCGTCGCTGCCCGGTGCGGTGCTCCGGGCGCTCCGCCCGAAGCAGTGGATCAAGAACGTGCTGGTCCTCGCCGCCCCGGTGGCCGCGGGCGTCATCGACGACCCCGACGTCCGTCTCGAGACCCTGGCGGCGTTCGCCGCCTTCTGCCTGGCCGCGAGCGGGACCTACGTGCTCAACGACGCCCGCGACATCGAAGCCGACCGCCTCCACCCCACCAAGCGCCACCGCCCCATCGCGGCCGGGGCCGTGCCGATCCCGCTTGCCTACGTACTGGGCCTCACCCTCGTCGCGGCCTCGCTGCTCGTCGGGTTCGAAGCCGCCCCGAACCTCGGCTGGACCATCCTCGCCTACCTCGTCCTCACGACCGCCTACACGCTGTCCTTGAAGCACATCCCGGTGCTCGACGTGATCGCCGTGGCGTCCGGCTTCGTCCTGCGGGCCGTGGCGGGAGCCGCGGCGACGGGTGTGCCGATCTCGGAGTGGTTCTTCATCGTGACTTCGTTCGGCGCCCTCTTCATGGTCTCGGGCAAGCGGTCCGGGGAGGCCAGTGACCTGGGTATCGACGCCGCGGACGTGCGAGCCACGCTCGGCCACTACTCCTCCTCATACCTGGCGTACCTGCGGACGGTGTCGTCGGGGGTGGTGCTGGTGGCGTACTGCCTGTGGGCCTTCAGCTCGGCGGAGGCCTCGCCCGGCGCCGAGCTGTGGTACCAGCTCTCGACACTCCCGTTCGCGGTGGGCATCCTGCGCTACGCGATGCTCATCGACCAGGGGCACGGGGCCGAGCCGGAGCACCTGGTGCTGTCGGATCGGATGCTGCTCGCCACCGGCGCGGCCTGGGCCATCATCTACGGCTATGCCGTCTACGCCGGCTGACCGGGCGCCCGCGCTCCCGGCCCACCACTCGGAGCTGTCCGGCTGGGGGCGTACCGCGCCGAGCGCGGCGCGGGTGCTGCGGCCCGCCTGGCCCGACGAGCTGCACCCGTTGCCGAGCGATCGGCGCGGGGTGATCGCGCGGGGCCTCGGGCGCAGCTACGGCGACGCGGCCCAGAACGCCGGCGGCACGGTGATCGACATGACGGGCGTGGCGACGTTCACCCTCGACCGGGAGTCGGGCGTGGTCACCGCCGAGGCGGGGGCGAGCCTCGACGCGCTCATGCGGGTGCTGGTCCCCCGCGGCTTCTTCGTACCGGTGACCCCGGGGACCCGGCACGTTACGGTCGGCGGGGCGATCGCGGCGGACATCCACGGCAAGAACCACCACGTCGCGGGGTCCTGGTGCCAGCACGTCCGATCGATGAGGCTTGCGCTGCCCTCCGGCGAGCAGGTCGAGATCACCCCCACGAGCGATCCCGAGCTGTTCTGGGCGACGGCGGGCGGCATGGGCCTGACGGGGGTGGTGCTCGAGGCCAGCTTCGAGTGCCCTCGCATCGAGACCAGCCGCCTGCTGGTCGACACCGAGCGCACGCCGGACCTCGACACGCTGATGGCCCGAATGGAGAGCGGAGACGCCCGCTACGAGTACTCGGTAGCCTGGATCGACCTGCTCGCCTCCGGCCGGTCCCTCGGCCGCTCCGTGCTCACCCGAGGCCGGTTCGCCACCGTCGACGAGCTGCCGCCGACCGAGCGGCACGATCCACTGGCGTTCGAGCCGCGCACGCTCGGCGCCGCACCTCCGTGGGCGCCTTCCGGCCTGCTCAACCGGGTCACAGTCCGGGCCTTCAACGAAGCCTGGTACCGCCGTGCACCCGCCTACCGCGAAGGGGAGCTCCAGACGATCACCCAGTTCTTCCACCCGCTGGACGCCATCGACCGTTGGAACCGGCTCTACGGCGAGCGTGGCTTCCTCCAGTGGCAGTTCGTCGTGCCTTTCGGGCAGGAGCAGACACTGCGCACGATCGTGACCCGCCTCAGCGCGGCGGGATGCACGTCGTTCCTCGCCGTGCTCAAGCGCTTCGGCGAGGCGAACCCCGGCCCACTGTCGTTCCCTCTGGCCGGCTGGACGCTCGCCCTCGACATCCCCGTCGGGACTCCCGACCTGGCGCGCCTGCTCGACCAACTCGATGAGCAGGTGGCCGCGGCAGGTGGTCGGGTCTACCTGGCGAAGGACAGCCGCCTGCGGCCGGAGCTGCTGCCCGTCATGTACCCCAGGCTCGAAGACTGGCGAGCGGTGCGCGATCGGGTCGACCCGACCCGATCGCTGCGGAGCGACCTCGCCCGCCGGCTGTCACTCTGACCGCGGGGCGCCCGCGGCGCGCGGCGCCCCCGCCAGCAGCCAGGCCCAGCACTCCTCGATGTGAGCGGCCAGCTCGGCCCGGGACCCGTTGTTCTCGATCACGAAGTCGGCTCTCGCCAGGCGCTCCTGGCGCGACGCCTGGCGGCTGATCCGGGCCCGGGCGTCGGCCTCACTGAAGCCCCGTTGCTCGACCAGGCGCCGGACCGCGATCTCTGGATCGGTGTCCACCACGATCATCGCCGCCAGATCATCCCTGCCGGACTCGACCAGGAGGGGGACATCGAGGATCACGATGTGGTCGGTGCCCTGTTCGGCGTCAAGGCGCCGGGCGATCTCGGCGCCCACCGCGGGGTGGACGATGGCGTTGAGGTCGGCCAGCGCGTCGGGGTCGTTGAACACCAGGTCGGCCACCGCCTGGCGATCGAGGCGACCGTCCGGCTGCAGGATCCCCTCGCCGAACCGCTCGACCATCGCCGCCAGCACGGGCTGGCCCGGTTCCTGGAGCTCGCGGGTGATGGCGTCGGCATCGATCACGACCGCACCCCGGGCCGCGAGAGAGCTGGACACGGTCGACTTGCCCGAACCGATGCCCCCGGTCAACCCCACGAGCAGCACGGCCGGGGACGCTACCATCGGGCGGCTCGGGCGGGATGAGGGGTCACAACCCCGGACGATCGACCGATTGGTTCCTGTGGACGACGACGCGACCGCTGCCACGACCGCAACCGTGCGCCCCTCCGGCGACCCGAACGGCGAGGCACTGACCCCCCGGGCCGCCGACCTCGCTCGTCTACGGACCCGAGGATCCGAGCCGGGCGCGGGCCCCCGGGGCGACGGGAAGAACTGGCGCGACCGGCTGGTGGAGCTGGCGGAGACGACCGACGGATCGGCCCACGACGACGGGATCGGGATCCTCGAACCGGTGGACCGAGTGGCCACCTTCGGCCCCGCCATCCTCGCCATCCGCTGGGGCACGACCGTGGCCTCGATCGCGCTCGCCACCCAGGACATCGCCCACCCACGGTGGCTCCTGGTGGCGTGGTCCGTGGTCATCGTCACCTATACGGTGCTCCGGACCGCCAGGCCCATCCGGTACTACGGCGATGTCCGCAGCCTGCTGTTCGTGATCGGGGAGGTCGCGCTCCACGTCGCCGCCCTGCTCAGCACCGGCTACTGGGAGAGCCCGTTCATCCTCACCCTCGTGACCGCGATCAGCGTCGCCGGGTTCGCCCGGGGGTTCGGCTTCGGCCTGCGCATCGGCATCGTGTCCGCGCTGGCGGTCTCGCTCCCCTACCTCATGGAGGACCCGAGCGAGGCACGCATCGTGGACTCCGGACAGTGGACGCTGGTGCTGCTCATGGTGGCGCTGATCGCGGGCTACGCCCGGCGTATCTCGGGCGAGGCCGACCGACAGCACTCCCTGGCCCTGGACCGCCTCGGCCGCCTCGCCGACGCCAACGCGCTGCTGTTCTCGCTCCATCGGGTGACGCAGACCCTCCCGGCGTCGCTCGATCTCGACGACGTCCTCGACACCACCATCGGGCGACTCAAGGGCCTGTTCGACTTCGACACCGCCGTCATTCTGGCCTTCGACGACACCGACGGGAACTGGCAGGTCCTGCGGCGGGAGGGTGTGGGCCGCATGGCCTCCCGGGTGCTCGACCAGGACCTGCCCCCGCCGCTGCGCCGGGCCATCCTCGACGAGACCGTCATCAACGTGCCCAGCCTGCCGGAGGCCGGATGCGCCGGCCTGACGCCCAAGGCCAGCTCCGGGCTGTACGCGGTGCTCTCGGCCCGAGGGTCCACCATCGGGCTCATCGCCATCGAGGACTCCGAGGAGCGGCACTTCACCGCCCGCGACGCCGAGCTGCTCCAGGGCTTCGTGGAGCCCGTCGCCCTGGCCATCGACAACGCCCGCTGGTTCGCCCGCCTGCGCACGGTGGGCGCGGACGAGGAGCGCTCACGGATCGCTCGAGACCTCCACGATCGGATCGGGCAGTCGCTGGCGTACCTCGCCTTCGAGCTTGACCGGATCGTGACCAGGTACGACAGCGGTGAGGCGCTCGACGGTGCGCTCGAACAGCTCCGGGACGACGTCCGAGGCGTCATCCGGGAGGTACGGGACACGCTCTACGACCTGCGCACCGACGTCACCGACAGCCAGGACCTGGCCGCCACCCTCGAGGCCTACGTCGCCCGGGTCCGGGAGCGCAGCGGGCTCACCATCGACCTCTACTGCGACCGCACCGCTCGCCTTCCCCTCCTGCAGGAGCGGGAGATGTGGCGGATCGCCCAGGAGGCGCTGGCCAACGTCGAACGTCATGCCCAGGCCACCGCGGTGCGCATCCTGTGGCGCTGCAACGGCGAGTCGGCCGCCCTCGAGGTGACCGACAACGGGCAGGGGTTCCCCATCGGCCGGGCCGGTCGCCTCGACTCCTACGGCATCCTCGGCATGCGGGAGCGGGCCTCGTCGATCGGCGCCACCCTCGAGATCACCAGCCAGCTCGGGAAGGGCACCCGGGTGCGCTGCAGCCTGATCCGCTCCGCACCCGCCGGCGAGAGCGCTCGCGCGGTGGGTGTCAGCGGCTGATGCGGAGAGTGAAGGGCTCAACTCGCCACCGCGGCGGGCCGATCACTGAGCGAGTGAACGCCCCTCACCGGACTAGTGTGCCCCCGGGCGACGTGTTGCACGCCGGAGGAGATGGAGAGGGGGCGCGGTGAACATCCGGCTCATGTTGGCTGACGACCATCGGATGCTCCGGGAGGGCCTCCGCCGCTCGATGGTCGACCAGGGCTTCGACGTGGTGGGTGAGGCGCGTGACGGCGACGAGGCGGTCCGGCTGGCCGAGGAGCTGAAGCCGGACGTGATCCTCATGGACGTGACCATGCCCGAGATGGACGGGGTCGAAGCCACCCGCCAGATCAAGGAAGCCCTGCCGGACACCCGGGTGGTGATGCTCACCATGCACGCCGACCAGGAGGTCCTGGCCTCGGCCATCCGGGCCGGTGCCAGCGGCTACCTGGTCAAGGACTGCTCGACGGAGGAGATCGCCTCGGCAGTGCGGATGGCCGCCAGCGGCGAGACGGCCCTCTCACCGCAGCTCGCGGCGTCCATGCTCGACGAGGTGCGTCGCATGGACCAGCCGACGAACGAGGACGAGCGGGTCATCACCCGCCGCGAGGAAGAAGTCCTCCAGCTCATCGCGGACGGCTGCTCGACTCCTGAGGTCGCCGAGCGCCTGTTCATCAGCCAGAAGACGGTCAAGAACCACCTGGCCTCCATCTACCAGAAGCTCGATGCCCGGGACCGCACCCAAGCCGTGCTGCAGGCGGTGCGGATGGGCATCGTCCACCTGGATTGACCACGCCGCGTGGCCCGCACCGGCCAAACCACCGGCCTTGTCGCGCTCACGAGGACCCCGACACCACGCCCCGTCGCAAAATAGGTCGAACGACCTATACGGGCGACGGGGTGGAGTGACGATGATTACCGGCGACAGGTAAGAGGCACCCGTCACAACGGGGGCCATCCGTCAGCACCAGACAAGGGAGACCACAACAATGCTCACGTCCTACGAATTCGTCAGCGCCTGGCTCCAGGCCCGCTGCAAGACCGACCGTGGTGCCTCGCTCGTCGAGTACGCGCTCCTCGTGGCCCTGATCGCCGTGGTGTGCATCGTGGCCATCCGGTTCCTCGGCCAGAGCGCCTCGGACAAGTTCGACTCGATCGGCGCGGAGATCTCGGGTACCTGATCCCGCCCGTTGCTCTGTAACCACAGAGGGGCGGGCCGGAGCCCGCCCCTCTTGGTGTCCAGGGCCCCTGGCAAGGAGGTACCGCGATGGGGTACGTCGATCGCGGCCGGGACGGGCTTGCAGGGGACCGCATGCGAGGGGACGAGGGCGCGAACCTCGTCGAGTATCTGCTCCTCGTCTCCCTCATCTGCGTCATCTGCCTCGTTGCGGTGAGTGCGTTCCGCAAGGAGGTCGACAAGAAGTTCGTCTACTCGGCCTCAGAGATCAGCGTCGCAGGCCGCTGAACGAGACCTGTGCGTGGGGGCGCTCCGGCGCCCCCACGATCGCGTCATCACCCGTTGCGCGTCGCTGCGGCATCGCAGCGGGCCGTCGCCCGCTCGCAGGCCACCACCCAGACCGGGTCCTGGAACACCACCCGCCAGTGAGGTGAAGACGCCATGAGCTCGGCGAGCGCCTCCGACCTCGGCCACAGCACGGCTTCCACGCCGTAGCTCGCCAGGAGCCCTTCCCAGGAAGGGTCACCCTTCAGCAAGGCAACCGCGTCGCGGAACACCTGGTTCGGGTACATGTCAGCCCGATCGTCCACGAACACCCGCGCGTCGTCGCCGTAGAGAAGCTCGAGGAAGTTCCCCGTGGCGTCCCGTGTCGCTACGTTGGCGCCATCCGCCCCGACCAGCCCGTGCTGGTCCATCCAGGCCACGGCGACCACGGGATCGGAGTCCAGCGCGAAGTCCGGCTGGGCGAGCTGGTCGATGCTCGATCCGATGGTCACGACGACCAGGACGGTGGCGGCGATCGCCCCCGCCGGCGAGCGCCTGGCGCCACTCCCCCGGGCGAGACCCTCGAGCCCTCGGGCCATGCCGGGCACGAGGGCGATGCTGGCCACTGCCACGTTGCGCAGCGCCAGCGCCGCCAGCAGGGTGAACACCACCAGCACCCCGCCATCCCGGACCGACGGGCGGCGCCGCAGCGCCACCAACGCCACCAGGACCTGCACGCAGAACACCACCACCCACCAGCGATCCAGGGAAGGTGGCTTCCACTCCACGATGTGGCGGAGTGACTCCCGGTGCGCCAGCGCGTCGAAGGGAAAGCGAAGCGCCCCCACCCCCAACGGGCCGACGATGCCGAGCACACACCCCCCCAGCGC